>JBDRDQ010000490.1:0-3461 GCA_043820695.1 Gemmatimonadota bacterium
GAACGATTTTCCAGAAATGCCTATGTCTCCAAAATAACCACCCCTCTGATACGAACCATATTGTCTGTTGAGTTCAACCAAGAATATCACCTAACCATCCCCCCCCACCGGCGGGGTGCCGTCCTGGCTGCAGGCGGATCGGGGGCCGGGAGCGCATCGGGCCGGAATGGGTGGGCGACTTGCGGCGGAATCGGGGGGTGATTGGGGGCGAATTATACAATTGGTCCTGACCTCCTTTCATCGCCTTCGTGGCACACTTTCGCGGACAACGGGGCACCGCCCTACGCCGATTAGGACATTCGGGACCCACAGGTCCTGGTTCTACTTGGTCAGGATCAGTCGTCCCGATCGCTGAATGTTCCCCACCTCAAACCTGTAAAAATAGATCCTGGATGGGAGTCCCTCCCCCCTGGCATTGCAGCCGTCCCAAGTGATCCCATGCCGTCCCGCTCCCACCGGCGTCGAATCCAGAAGCGTCCGCACGCGCCGGCCGATCAGGTCGTACAGATGCAAGCTCACCCGCCCGGCCGTCGGAAGATCAAACCGAAGAGTCGTGACGGGCGAGAAGGGATTGGGCACCGCCTCGATCCGGTAGGCTCGAACCCGGGTCGCCGATCCGGGTGGGTCATCGAGACCGGACTGTGGTTGGTAGATCGAGCTGTACTTCCAGCGCGCCTGATCCGCGTGAGCCAGCAGCTCCTCCTCGGTCGCTCCCGCTACCAGGACCAGGCCGAGAATGACCGAGTCTCCCGGGGCGAGCTGGAAGGGACCGGCCGAGGCCAGAATGCTCCAGTCGTTGGCTTCCCATGATTCTTGGACGGCATGCTCCGGGTCGGCCGCGGTGAGGAAGAGGTATTTCTCCGCGTCGCTGATGTGGGCCGTGGGCCAGACATAGGTCGGATTGTGAATCAGGGTGAGATTGGCCGCCGGGGCCGGCTCTATCAGCATGACTCCGGCATAGGGACCGGATCCCTCGAGCCAGAGATAGACCAGATTCCGTTCAGGATCGACCCGCCCGCTGTTCAGAAGCGGCGCAGCCGGGATGTCGAAATCCAGGAACTGCCCCAGGTAGAGCCCGCTTAGGAACTCCATTCCCTCGTTGGCCACCCGGAACCGCTCCAGGATGAAAGTGTCGTCCGGACTATTCGACCAGGCCGCACTCTCTTGGTAGATCCGGAGCCACTTGGAGAGAGGATGGGGGCTGTCCACGTAGGAGGAGCGGATGCGCTGCTCGATCGTCCCGGTGGCGTCGGTCACGACATGGCCGTCCGGGTGAGCCGCCACCTCCCAGTCCATGGTGTCGGCGGCGTAGTCGCGGTTGACCAGGTAGGTGGAGTCGGTTCCGGCCCAGAAGCCGCCGATGTAGAGGAGGTTGTCCCCGCCTCCGGCCGGGTAGATGAACCCGACCCCGTCGGCGCTGTCAGGATCGACGAAGCCGAACATCCCCTTGTCCGTCATACTGGTCAGGATAGCTCCCACATCGTGCTCATCCCGGTCGATCGCCCCCGGATAATCGCGAGGATCGTTGGGGTCGGTTCCGGCGGCAACCTCGTCCCCGTCCGGGAACTCGTCGCCGTCCGAGTCGGGAATCAGAGGAAGGGTCTCGAGGACCAGCACCTCCTCGCCATCATCGATGAAATCGCCATCGGTGTCGGGCAGACCGGGATGGGTGGTGAAATCCTGCACTTCCAGCAGATCTTCGATGCCGTCCAGATCGCCGTCATCCAGACCGACCATGGCGTAGAACCCCTCGGTCATGAGAGGCCACCAGATCCGGTTATTCATGGGGGAGCGGTGCACATCATCCATGGACACGGGGAACCAGCCTACCCGAGAGTAGTCGTAGGCGTAGATCATTGTTCCGCAGCGGCCGTGGCCGTAGATGATGGAATCCGTGAAATCCAGAGCTGCCGTGGCCGGAGGATCGAAGGTGGCGCCTCCGGTGTCGATGTAGCGCCAGTCCAGGATCTCCGATTCGGGCGGGATTCCCAGAGGAGGCGGTGGCGTGGGCTGGCTGATCGCCACGATGGTGGCCGAGGTAAGTGAGCCCATGCTGACTGTGAGGGTCACACCGAGCTGGTGGACAACGCCGCCGAATTGGTCGACTAGCCCCTCGACCATGCCGCATTCAGTATATTCCCAGTTGTCTTCGAGGAGCACGTACTTGTGCTCTGATTGGCAGGAGGTTCGAAAGACACATCCTCCCGCACCCACAATCCTGGCTCCCTCGTATTCGACGTAAAACTCGTAGCATTCCCAGGTTTCGCTTGGGGTGGCGGGGCAATTTTGATGGTTGTAGCTTCCGGTGACCGGCAGATCCTCGAACGTCACCGAGGTGGTGCCATGCAGGTCCGTGATGGCCTCCTGGGTTTCCTGCACCTCACCATTCTCACGAACGGCGTAGAAGGTGACGGTTTGATTGGGCAGAGGTCGACCCTCTAGAACATGCACACCTCCTTGGATGAGATCCTGAGTCGTGAGGACGGCTGTACATCGGACTTCATTGAGGATCTGGTATCCCCCCAGACAAATACCCATGACCGAGAAGAAGGGGAACTGCGTGGTCTGGTTGAAGGCCAGATTTGGGGGGCAGGGAGAGCCCTGCAGCTCGATGGCGCCGGCCCCGCCGATCCCCATGGCCAGCGGCAGGAGGAGCGAAAGGGCAAGGGTCGATCCCAGTGCGGACATTCTGTGCTCACACATGGCGGAAATCCTCCCTTCTCTAATCTGGGAGCCTCGGAGAGCCGGAATGCTGCGTTGTAGGTCCCGAAAACCCGAACGTCTGGCGATCTTCCACATTGCGGCCGCATTTCGCAGACTTCCCCGCCCATCGTTCTGGCACCTTTGGACGCGCATCCGGGGAGCAACCTGTGCCGACGCCAGCAATTCTACCAGCCGCAGCCGCCTTCGTCCAGAGCCTTTTCCGAACCAGGCTCACCATGCGGATAGAGATCCTGGCATCAATTCATCATCTACAAGCGAGCCTGTTATCATTTCCTAAATCCCATCTGACGCAATACCTCTGGCATCTGGCGGCTTGACTCATACATTGGAAACCAATTAGAAGATAATGATTCGAACGGCAGAGACAAAGAAGGCGGAAAAGGACAATTCTTCCTCAATCTGCAATGGGTGCGAGAGTTAAGGTATGTGGTTTCCGACGCCGCACCAAGTACTTGAAGACGGCGGCTTGGCTGATCGCGATACCAAGCTTCATCAATTCGCCATGAATTCTCGGCGCACCCCATAAAAGGGGAGGCGCACCTACCGCCTCCCCTTCTTTACACCATCTTCATTTGTACTACTCCAAACCAGTGCGGAATCTATCCACCCTGGCGGCTGTCGGTGAACAATCCCAGCCGTTTCATCTTACCGATGAGGGTCGTCCGGCTGATATTTCCCAGCGCCAACGCCGTTCGAGTACGATTCCACCCGTTCTCTCCAAGTGCGTGAAGTATAAG
>JBDRDQ010000491.1:0-5492 GCA_043820695.1 Gemmatimonadota bacterium
CTGTGCGGGAGGAGAAACGGCGGTGGAGGGAGAATCCGCTAGGGACCCTCTTAGGCCGACGCCTCCTGGGGTGGTTTCTCCTTCTCGCCTTGGTTCCCCTCCTCGCGTCCATCTTCATTGGATTCTTGCGTAGTCACCGGATCATGGAGGACGTACTGGAGCAATCTCTTGACGCCATCACGGAGGTACAGGTTCGGCATGTGCGAAACCGTGCAGACCGCTATCTGGCATTCCTCCGCGCTGTGGCGGTGGGAAACGAGTTTCTCGCATCGGGTGCGCGTGCGGCCAGTGAAAACATGGTAAGCGGGATGGAAGTCGCTGCTACCCGCGCGAACGTGCGATTCTATCTTCAGAGACAACTCTCTGAGCTGCCTGACTTCAGTGATCTGAGCCTCGTCGGCCTCGAGGGGGATCTCCTCGCTTCCACTAACCTCCTCGCCTGGTCTGACGTGGACCCGACACAGGTGGAGATCCCTCGGTCCGTGAAGATCCTCCCAGGTGCTGCCGAGTCGGATCCACCCGGTCTTCAGTTCGCCGTCCCGGTAACGGGCATCATGGGAATGCATGTGGGTTACCTCGTGGGGATCGTGGGGCCCGCCCAGCTTCCCGCCTTCTTCCAGATTCCCCAGCACGTCGCGGGTGAAATAGAGAGTTTCATCCTGGATGAATGGCGCCCGCTCTATGTCTCCCACGCTCACGGTCCGGTTGATTACTCCAAACCGCTGGACACTCCTCTTGTAGGGATGCCTTTGGGAGCCATTGCCCGCTATCGAGATCGCTGGGGCGTGCGAGTTGTAGGAAAGGCCGCTCGCATCCCTGAATTCTCCTGGATTTATCTCACGGAGCAGCCCGATACACATGCCTTGGGAGCGCTCCGTCGGCTCCGACAGGCCTCGATCTACCTTGCCCTCGCATTTGCGCTCCTGGTGGTGGGAGCCGCTTGGTTTGTATCCGGTGGCATCGTCGCTCCCGTCCATCGACTCGTGGACGCGGCACGCCGGCTGGGATCCGGGGACCTGGAGGCCAGAGTGGACCCGGTAACCCGTGACGAGATTGGAGTGTTGGGTGCTGCCTTCAACGAAATGGCGGCTGAGCTGGCGCAGGGCGCTTTGGAGGTGCAGGAACTGCATCAGCGGGAGATCGAGCGGGCTGGGCAGTTGGCGTCTGTGGGTGAGTTGGCGGCGGGGATTGCCCACGAGATCAAGAACCCGCTAGCGGGGGCATCGAGCGGACTCGATCTGTTGGACCAGAAGTTGGATCAGAACCTTCCGACCGATGACCTCCGGAAGCAGATCCGCTCCGAGTTGCGCCGGATGGACCGCGCCGTTCGAGATCTGCTGAGTTTTGCTCGACCCAGGGAACCAAGGGTCGGTTGGGTGGCTCCGGGCCTCCTTGTCGAACGGGTCGTGGGGCTGGTCAGACCTCAGGCGGAGGCGGCGGGGGTCCGCGTCGAAGAGGCGTCCACAACCGTTTCGGAGCGGATCAGAGTCGACCCGGAGCTACTCACTCAGGCACTCGTCAACCTCGCGATGAACGGGATCCAGGCGATGATCACAGGAGGGGTGTTGACGATCGGCACAGAGAAGCGGGACGACGAGATCCTGATCAGCGTTTCCGATACAGGGAAAGGGATCCCGGCAAGCGAGTTCGAGGAGATCTTTAGACCGTTCTTCACGGCGAAGCACAGGGGCACCGGTCTCGGCCTGGCCATCACTCGCTCGATCGTGGAGCGACACGGTGGTCGGTTGGAGGTCGAAAGCACGCCGGGCGTTGGATCCTGTTTTACTCTCATTCTCTCGACGGTCGAGGAGGAGTAGCAGTTTGGCTAACCAACGTCCCGTGATTCTGGTGGTGGATGACGAAGAGCTCATCCAGGTATGGCTGGGCGAAAGACTGCGAGCTGCCGGCTACGATGTGGCGACGGCTTCGACCAGAGCCGAGGCACGGGAACTGGTCAAGGAGTCCAACCCCGCATTGATGTTGCTGGACCTTCGTTTGCCCGACGGAGACGGCATTCAATTGCTGGACGGATTTCGTGAAATCGATCGGGAACTGGTGGTCATCATCGTAACAGCGTACGGAGAGATTCAGACCGCGGTTGAGGCGGTGAAGGCCGGCGCCTACGACTTCGTTGAAAAGCCCGTCGAGTTCGACAGCCTGCTCCTGTCCATAGAAAAGGGGCTGGAAAAGCGGCGACTTCGCCAGCAGGTGGAGTCCCTTCGCGAACAACATCGCTGGAGGTTCGCCAACATCGATTTGGTGGCGAGGTCGTCCGCGATGGGCGCGATCGTTAATACAATCAAGAAAGTGGCGAAAGCGGAGTCGGCGACGATTCTACTCTCCGGGGAAAGCGGTACAGGAAAGGACCTCCTGGCGAAAGCTGTTCATGCCTGGAGTCCTCGGGCCGACCATCCATTCCTCGAGATCAATTGCTCAGCTCTACCGGAGAACCTCGTCGAGTCGGAACTGTTCGGTCACGAGCGGGGCGCCTTCACGGATGCTCGGTCCAGAAAGAAGGGTCTGGCCGAGCTCGCTGACGGCGGGACGTTGTTTCTCGATGAGGTGGGGGATATGCCTCCCGGGACACAGCCCAAGGTTCTGCGTTTCCTGGAGGACTCCAGGTTCAAGCGGGTTGGCGGCACCAGTGACATACGAGTCGATGTACGCGTGATCGCGGCCACCAACCACAACCTCCCCCAAATGGTGGAGACGGGTGCTTTTCGAAGCGACCTGTTTTTCAGATTGAACGTTGTCCCCATCCACATCCCCCCCCTCCGTGAACGCCCGGACGACATCATACCACTGGCTGAGTATTTCGTTGAGGAGTTGTCCAAGGATCTGAAACGAGACCCGGTCAAGCTGACCGGATCGGCTGTGCGGCTGCTGGAAAGCTACCCTTGGCCCGGCAATGTGCGGGAGCTTCGCAACATCCTTGAGCGAGTGCTTATCCTCGAAGACGTTCGGGAGCTTCGTGCGGAGCACCTCCCCATCGAGATTCACGAAGCGCGGGCCGCCTCCGGCGAGGTCAGTGGCCTCCGCCAACTCCCTTCGGAGGGGCTTCGGCTGGAGGATGTCGAAAGAGACCTGATTCGCCAAGCTCTGGCCCGTTCGCAGGGAAACGTCACGCGCGCTGCTGGCTTGCTCGGAATCTCCCGCGATACGCTTCGCTATCGCCTGACCAAGTTCCCCGACTTGGCAAGTGAGGCGGCCCGGGACCCCGAATCGCAGTAGAGGGATAGGGGCAAAAGGGCCTCGCTTCTCCTGACTCTATGGGGCAAATGCCCCATAGAGTGGGTGGTATCCCCCAATCACGAATATCCCACCGCAGAGAATGATGGGTCTAAGTCCTTTCATGACAGGCCTTTGTGAAGCCCATGTCTGCCTTGGTACGGCCTGTGCTCCTTCAATGAACTGATGCCGGAGCGGATGTGTCGGTTCCTCCGCCCCACATTCCAGGATGATCAAAGCACCCAGTCCTGAGAACTTTCATTTGGGAGGTGAGCCATGAATGCACTCGTTCGACGAGCGCTGGCCGTTCTCTTCGTAATTGCCCTTGCGGCTTGTGAAGGCCCCACAGGGCCGGAGGGGCCCGAGGGCCAAGCGGGTTCTCAGGGGGCGGCTGGTCCGCAGGGTCCTCAAGGTCCAGCGGGTCCGACGGGTCCGATCGGGCCCCCTGGTGCAGATTGGCCTGGGCCGCCGCCTGACGGGTACATAAACGCTGATGGGATCATGGGCGGCACAGCTTATTCGAAGTGGTGGGCGACGGAGGCGGGCGGGGGCGGAGCCCAGCCGGCGACAACGGCTGGATCCGACTTCTATCGATGTAAAGCATGCCATGCGTGGGATGGGCTAGGCAACGCCGCCTCGTACGCCGACCGCACTGGCCAGAGCACGCTCAGAGCTTCCCGTCCAGACGTTTCGTCGGTGAATCTCAGGAGCACTTCATCCGCCACGTCCTTCCAGGGGATGTATGATCTCGTGCTGCACGCTGGCGCGCGCAACATAGACGCGAGCGACAACACGCATCCTGACTACTCAAGTCGTTTGAGCTCTGCCCAGGCTTGGAACCTGGTCAAGTTCATGCTCGAGGAGTGGGTGGCCCCGTCAGAGCTCTATGACATCCAAGTAACGGGTCCTCAGATGTACGTCGACTACAGTCAGGTCCCGCCCGTTGTTATGGCGCCAACCATTACCTACTCCAACATCGGTGCGAAGGGCACGGCGGCAGCGGGCAGAACCATCTACGCCCAGACCTGCTCCGTTTGCCACGGTGCCGATGGTACGTCCATCGATATCGAGGGCCGAACCCTGGGACAGTTCTTCCGGGAGAAACCGAACGAGGCCTGGTTCAAGGCAAAATTCGGAGAACCCGGACATATGCCTCCGGGTTTGGTGACAGACCTACAAGACCTAAAAGACCTCTATGCCGCGATGGCAGTGGCTGCGGACTTCCCGAACTAGGCGTAGCTCTACTCTGCGCTTGTTCCGAGAGGATCACGCGCTCCCGGAGTCCCCTGGGAGCGCCCTCTTGGCCGCTTTTTGGAGGGCACGTCACTATGGCCAGTGCGGAGAACGAAAAAGACCCTGAGGCAGAGAGTGCCGGGACTCCCTTCCGGCTCCCCGAATACGCTTGGCCTGTTACCCTGGCGGTGGGGTTCCTAGTCGTGATTGGCTTTATCTGGATCTGGTTCCGCGCAAGCGAGCACGACCATCCGTCCCAAGGCCGGTTCGTAGGCCCGGAAACCTGCAAAGAGTGCCACCCGGATCAATTCGCCTCCTGGGATGAGACCCGGATGGCGAACAGCTTCGACGTACTCCTGCCTGGCGAGAAGGTCGAGGAGAAGCGGATGGTGGGTCTGGATCCAGACACAGACTATTCCCGCGAAGAGGCCTGCGTGCCATGCCACACCACCGGGTATGGCATGGTCGGCGGTTTCGTTTCGATAGAAGAGACTCCGGACATGGCAGGCGTTACCTGCGAGGCATGTCATGGCCATGGAGGCACCTATGCGAACAGCGTGATGAATCCCCAAGATCCTACCTTTCAAACCTCCGAGGCTCGAGATGCCGGGTTGGTTTATCCTCCGACGGAAGTCGTCTGCCAGACCTGCCACAATGCCTCCAGCCCGTTCGTCGGAATGGAGTATCAGTTCGATTTCGGCGAGCGCGTCGAGCGGGGCACCCATGAGCACTTCCAGCTTAAGTATGAACATGGGAAGTAGCTTGAGATATTCGGCCCGACCCGTGATCGGCGTTTTTCGGGGAGGCCTCCCATGAGGGTCATCGGCGCTACTGTGGCGGTAGGTTCAGCTGCGGTGCTGGTGGTCGCGGGCACCTTCTTCCTCAGATCGAGAGGATCCGTAGACCAGCCCTTTGCCTTCGACCATAGCAAGCATGTTGAATACCTCGGCCTCCCGTGCACCACCTGTCACCTTTATGCCGAGACGGGAACCAGGGCCACGATTCCGAACATCGAAGTCTGTCGGATGTGC
>JBDRDQ010000492.1:0-4546 GCA_043820695.1 Gemmatimonadota bacterium
TTGATCGAGGTATGGATATGGGATCACAGCCTGGATGTGCGATTCGTGGACTGACTTCGCGGGCGACCCTCGGTGCCTTCCTGGGCCTCTTCCTCGCCGGGGCGGCTGGCGTCGCAGCGATGGCGGAAGAGTCCCCGCCGCCGGTGCCAGTGTTCCCCGGCCCGCCGCCGGTCCAGCTACTCTGCCTCGTGGGCGCGTATCCGGACCACCTCGTGGAAGCACACTGGGTGCAGGGCGATGGCTGGGCGGTGAAATGGAAGGACGGGACCCTCATGGACTGGGACGACGGACGGGGGGAGAAGGACTTCGAGACCCTGCTCAATGAGCCCGACCTTCAGGACATGATGTCGATCTCTTATCCTGTGGGCAAAGAGTATTCGCACCCGACGCGCGATGACGACCCGGGGCGGATCCGCTACGATCCGTTCTTCCGCAAAATGTACGGAGACTCCTCCAAGGAGGTGCAATCACGACTGGTCCAGGTACGCTGGCTCCCGGAGAGCGGTGGGAAGAAGCTCCGGGTGATGTCGGTGAACGGCGTGAACGCGGCCCTGGCTAGGGTCTCTGAAGAGATCGCAAAGCTCCCGCGCAAGATCCGTGATCTGGCCGCCAAGACCTCGGGGCCGTTCAACTGGCGGGTCATCAAAGGGACCAAGCGCCTCAGCTCACATAGCTTTGCGATCGCGCTGGACGTCGCAGTGGAGCACGCGCACTACTGGCGCTGGTCCCGAAAGGACAAGGACGGAAACTACCCCTACCGGAACGAGATCCCCTTGGAGATCGTGGAGGCCTTCGAGCGGAACGGCTTCGTTTGGGGAGGAAAATGGTATCACTACGACACGATGCACTTCGAGTATCGCCCCGACCTCCTGGATCCGCGCTGCGTCCGGAAGGCGACCGACTGACCGCGGTCTCATCGCAGCCCGGCCATGATGAGTGGTGGGATGGGGGGCGCTGTGCTCTCTGATGAAGTACAGGTTCGAGGATTTCCCGTTTACCAAGGCTTTGCATTGTGAGGCAGGTGTTAGAAGATACAATGGACGAGAAACAGCAAGGAGGAATGAAATGACGACACGGTGCAGTTCCCGTTCTGCCGCATACTCGACACCCCTGCTCATCCTACTCGTGTCGCTGGCGATAGGCATTGCGGGGTGCAAGTCCTCGGAGCCGGAGCCGCCCGTCTCGGAGAAGGCTGAGGTTCCAACCCCAGCTGTCCCGGAGAAGGTCGCAACAGACGCAACGTTGGCCCCCCAACCCGAACCGTTGCCGACCCCCCCTGAGCCTGCAATTCCAGCGCCGGGCTCGGATGCAGAGGCTCTGGACGCCACCCGGATTACTGTGCACACCTCTTCGGAGGTCCCACAGACGGGGCCCGCTTCCGCCATCTCGGACGGTATCTCCAGCACCGCATGGATGGAAGGCGCGGTGGGGGACGGTGTGGGCGAGTGGGTCGAGCTCAACCTGGGTCGACGCTGCACGGTCTGGCGCCTGGAGGTCTGGAACGGTGTCCAGGCCCCGGCCACAGAGGCCGAGGACCCATTCCTGTTGAATCAGCGAGTCCAGGACGTCCAGGTGGACCTTGGTGACGGGAACCCGTTCCTGTATACCCTGGAGGATCGAAAGGACCGCCAGGTCATTCCCATCGACGGCAAGGCTGCAGAGACCATCCGGCTCCGTATCCGTTCGGTCTACAAGGCAACCCGCCCCAACACAGGACTGTCAGAGGTCACGGTGTTCGTCTCCAAGGAGGACCTGGCCGCCCCCGAGCCCACACCTGCAGCGCCTGCGGTGGAAGTAGCCGCCCCCGCCCCCGAGGAACCGCCGGCCCCGGTTGAGGTGCCCCCCGAGGCTCCCCCCGTCCCTGTGGGACCGGAGCCGGTGGTCGGCGTGGACCGTTCGGTGATGACGATGGTCGACATCCCCGGTGGGATGTACACCATGGGTGCTCCCGCTGACTGGGCTCAGGAGTTCATGGACCTCTGTCTCGACGGGCCAGTGGAGTCCTCCTGCGCTCCCAGCACGTTCTCCGACCAGGTCCCTGCTCACGAGGTACGGATCTCGACGTTCTACATGGACACCTTCGAGGTGACCAATGGGAACTATCAGCGCTGCGTGCAGGGCGGCCGCTGCCGGCCGTCGAAATTCAGTGACAAGGCAGATCTCAATGGCTCGAATCTCCCCGTGGTCGGAGTGGCATGGCAGGATGCCGTCAATTTCTGCGGGTGGGCGGGGAGGCGCCTGCCTACGGAGGCGGAGTGGGAATACGCGGCCCGGCGAGGACATTGGGGACGGTACCCATGGGGGAACCAGCCCCCGGACGGCTCTCTGGCGACCTACTGCGACGACGAATGTGTCGCGGCTGAATACTCAGTCGCCCACCGCGGCTCCACCCCCCGGCGCGCTCCGGATCCCGTCAACGCGCATTCGAACGCCCGGACCGCTGACGGCCTGTACAACATGGCGGGGAACGTCTGGGAGTGGACAGCGGACGCCTACAACGATGCCACCTATCGGAAACTCGCCGGCAAGCGATCGGTCAGCGATCCCGTGGAGAGCGGGCGCTCCGAGAAGGCGTCCCGGGTCGTCAGAGGGGGCGGCTGGTCGGAGTCCCCCGTCATGCTGGACGCGCGGTTCCGACGCAACAAGGCCCCCAACAGGCAGGAGAAGAGCCTCGGATTCCGTTGCGCCTCCAGCGGCGGCGGCAACGGCATGACCCGCATCCCCGGCGGAACCTTCATGCGGGGGATCGACGAGATGGAGGTGTCCAACCTGCTGGCAGAGTGTCAGCAGGATTCGGTCCTCAAGAAGTGCAGCTTCGACGTGCGCTTCAAAGACCAGACACCGCAGTGCTCGGTTGAGCTTTCGCCCTTCCGGATCGACCTCTTCCCCACCACGGTCCGCATGTACCGGGAGTGTTTCCAGCAGGGGCTCTGCAAGGAGGCCGGCTCCCTGAACCAGCCCGGATTCAACGACGACGACCAACCCATCACCGGAGTTCCCTGGGACGGGGCGAAGACCTACTGCGAGGCGCAGGGAAAGCGCCTCTGCACGGAGGCGGAGTGGGAGGCGGCCGCCCGAGGGAAGGACCCCTCCGGGTTCTTCCCATGGGGTAGCAAGGACATCACGCCGAACCATGCCGTGTTCTGCTATGGCGAGTGCGCGGAGATCGCGTCCAGGGAGCGGGGGAAGGATCCCCGGTTCCGGCCCGAGCCGGTTCTCAGCCGCAAGCTCAACGTGTCGAGCTTCGGGGTGTACGACCTGTCCGGCAACGTCTGCGAATGGACCGCGGACAAGTACATGGCCAACTCGTACCGGAAGTGTGCGAAGAAGGGATGCAAAGATCCGACCTACAGGGTCAAATCGAAACGTGAGGACATCGTGGTCCGCGGCGGCTCCTTCAACCAGGGCCCGACGAAGGTCACGGCCACCTACCGTGGCTACCGGGTCCGTAATCTCAAAAACTCTGCGCTGGGCTTCCGCTGCTGCCAGACACCCTCTGATTGATACCACGTGACCGGCGGCGCCAGAGTCGGTCACTGCAACGGAATCGCGTCCTCTCGGATCCCCGATGCGACCCGGTACCGCACGATCAGGGTGGGTGCCTCGACCCCGCTCTCCAGGGCCAAGGCGGACCATGTCAGGCGGTACCAGGGGAGGCCAACGGACGGTATACCGGCGATCAGGCGAGCCAACTCCTCGATACCCGCCTGTTCCATGAAGCTCGCCCCACCGATGTCCATCGGGTTGGTCTCACTGGCGAGCCGTCCGAGACCTGCCCGCTCTGATGGACGCAGTCCGGTTCCAACGACGATGACCCGGACCTCGGCCTCCACCGCTTCCCGCAGGACCTCGTCGAGGCTCCGTGACGAGATTGTGTCTCCTCCGTCCGTCACCACGATGACCACCGCGTTTGGAACCCCTCTGGCAGTGGCGACGGCCAGCCCGATGCCATCCCACAGGGCGGTTCGGCCGCCGACCTGCAGGTCGGCCAGCGCCACGGCCACGTCCGCAGGGCCGCCGAGGGGCAGGACGAGCTCGGCCGTATCTGCACACCTCACAAGCGCCGCGCGGTCCCCCTCACCGAGTTGGGCCACGACACCCCTGGCGAGGTCACACGCGACGGGAAACCGGTCCTCCCCGACCATGCTCCGGGAGACGTCCATCACCAGGAAGATTGCACGGCCGTCGGGCTCGGAATCGACAACGGCGACATCGTCCGGATGCAGGAGTCGGCTCTCCCCGGCGCGACGGCGCAGCAGGAAGCTCCCGGACCCCAGGTTCTCGATTGGGCGGCCGACCTGGTTCTCCACCCGGACGTGCACCTGGAGGCCCGGTCCGATGGGCCCCGGCTCCGCCTGCTTCAAGGTCAAGTGGAGATCGATGGTCTCACTGTCCTCCACATCGCCCGAGGGCTCGAGCCGAGGAGGCTCGGGTGGGTGATCTACGGGTGCGGGCCCGGCAGACAACTCGGTGGTGGAGCCGTTCGACGAAGGAGCCGGTGCGGGTGCCGCCACCGGGACGATCCCAACAAGGACCGGAGACGTGG
>JBDRDQ010000493.1:0-5810 GCA_043820695.1 Gemmatimonadota bacterium
AGGTGAGAGGCGTTTGGCAAGACGGGCAGATGAGTGGGAATACCTCATAGATCCGTGCCAGCAGAGCGGCCCATTTGGAGTGTCGGGAGGCGTCTGTGTCCGGTGCCGGAAACTCACCGCTCCGAACGCGGCGTCGGCCGGTGCGGTGGGACAGGCCTCCCTCAGAGTGGCCTGGAGAGCCCGGAGCAGGATGTGGAGGACGGCGCTGGCGGTTCGGGGCCGGTAGTGGAGGAAGGGTCTCAGGCGCTTGGGGAGTGAGAGAACCCATTGCCGCACGGGCACGTGTGGGAAGACGTGGTCCACCAGGTGGGCGGCCGTCTGGGCCATGCGCTTGGCGTTGCAGGAAGGGCAGGCCCCTCGGCCCTTGCAGGAAAACGCCACCAGGAAGTCATAACCGCAGGAGGAACACCGGGCCCTGGCAAACCCGTGGGCCAAGATCCCGCATTTCAGATAGCATCTGAACTCCTTTTCCACGTGGTCCGGTACTCCGTCACCCATGGGGTCGGACTCGTTGGCCAGGGCGACGTAGGTCTCGAGGTGCTCCCGGACGATGCGGTGGAGCGTGGTGGTCTCGGGCCGGCGGCGCCGGTAGGGGTGGGCCTGGGGGCCAGGGGATGGCTTCGACGGAGGTGCGGACCATCGGGTCTTCCGCTGGGTGGCTCGGGTGTGGGTAACCAGCGGCGATCCCTGACGTCGAGAGGAGCAAAGGGGAGGGTCTCGACGTCAAGGAGGGGAGAAGGGTAGGGCGGGAGAATGGACGAAAGGGCCCGGTGAGGCGTAGGGCTCCCGGGGAGGTGCTCAGAGCGACGACGTTGGGTCGAGGTCTACTTGGTTCGGGCGGCTGGCGCAGCCCCTACCCCGCCACCTTCCCCTTCCTCGCCACGACCCTCTCCTCTTCCGGAATGGGAGGCGGAACGGGCTGCTCGCCCGTGATGATGCTGATGGCGTCGAATTTCTCGGGGCAGGCTTCATAGCAGGTCCCGCACTTGATGCACAGCTCCTGGTCGATGACATGGATCGCGAAGCGGGGCGGACTTCGGCTGAGCGTCCAGAGTCTGGGGAGCTGGAGTTGGTTCCAGGTGGCCCGGGTGACTTTGAGGATGGTGCGTCCGCCGGTGCGGACCACCTTGGCCGCGAAGTCGATCACGGTGCGGCGCAGCCTCGTGGCATAGGAGGCGATGGGAACCACAGGTTCGGTGACGTCCTCCTTGAAGCACTCGTAGAGGAAGAAGGCCACGGCCATGGTGTAGTAGAAGGCCGCATTGGGGGCGAAGCGCTTGAAGGGCAGCGTTTCGCTGCCGAACTCCTTCAGCGCCCGGTGAACCAGCTCATCCGCGCCCCGGCCATGATGGAGGGCGATGACGTGCTCGGCCTCGGTCCAGTGGGCCAGCCCGGCGGCCTGGAGAAGCAGGTCGATGTCCTCTTCCATGCCCAGGTTCGTGTAGAGAAGGGTATCGGGACGGGCGAACTCCAGGAGCCACTGGCCGTCCTCGGCCAGCGGGCGGGTCAACAGGGCGCGGCGTCCCTTCGTCCACCGCCCTCTCCGGTCTCCGAACTCCAGGTAGCGCCACACCTGCTCAGGGGTGTGGTAGGAGGACTATGCCGAGGCCGGAGCCCCGGCGGCGTAGGTCTTGATGTCGTCGTAGAGCTTACCGGTGCAGACGTAGCCGACGCGGAGTTCTTCGAAGAGGTGAAAGAGCTTCTGGTCGAAGAAGCCGCTGTCGAGGCGAAAGAGGATAGGCACGTCGGGGCGGTAGTGCTTGCGAATGAGCGCCACCACGTGGCGGATCATCTCCGCTGCGGTCGTGCCCGAGTTACTGTGCTTCTTGCCGCCCCGGAAGAAGGCGTCGATGAGCAAGCGACCCCAGGTCATCTGCAGGGGAGAAAAGCCCTTCACCCTTGTGTAGGTGGGCTGGACCCCGTGGCGGACCCGTGCCTCGTCGTTGTCCATGACCATGGAATCGATGCCCAGGATCACGGCCGGCGGGGCCCGAAGCTTGAGGCGCCAGAGAAAGAGATGGAGCAGCAGGCGGCGGAAAAGCCAGATCCGGGGCCACCAGAAGGCACCGAAGAAGCGCTTGATGGCGTGCGACGAGGCCATGGCTTCCGAGGGGGTCTCGATGGCGGCGGCGTAGCCCTCATCCTCCCTGAGATCATCGAACCGGGGTGGGGCAGGCTTGCGCGAGGAAGGCGATCGGGCCATGATGGGTTCGCACCCTTTGGGTTGAGGGCGGTGGCAACCGCCGCTGGCGCTAACTTCTTTTCCACCAGCATCTTAGCCCAAAGGGTGTCCTCTCGCCACCCGCACAATCGCTCAGCTTAGGCAGAAACGAAATCCCTTGTACCGCGGATTCACCTCGCAGTGGGGGGGGCGAGAAAGCTGCGCAAAGCATAATCTGATTGAAGGAATCTCCGTAGAAGCGGGCATGTGGGGCGGGTAAGAGAAAGAAAATACGGCGGGGCGGCCCCCCGAAGGAGCCGCCCCGCCAAGCTTCTCACACCAGGCGCTCTTCCCACTTTTTTGGTGGCCAGGGGAAGAACGGGCTCGTCCTCCGCATGAAATCTCGGTACCCTCTCCGGCGTTCTGCCAGAGCCTCCTCCAGCATAGGGACCCCTGAGACCTTCATGAGGAAGAAGGTCATGAGGAGAGGACTGAAAACGGTCACCCACCCCATGGGGGTTGCACCTGCGACAAGGAAAATCCCCCACCAGACGAGGGCAATCCAAGAACGTCCAGGGCGGTGAGGTTGAAGGGTGTATCATGAACCTGGGCCACCTGAGCTGGGATGCTGATGGCCCAGATCAGACATGCCTGAAAGGGGAATACCGTGACCAGGCTCCTGCGGGGGAATGACTCCGGCCGCTTCGCCCTCATGGTTACCTACCGAAGATCCTCGCCCTTTCCCCTCTTCCGGACTCCGATATGGAAGGCCAGCCGACAACCCCAGATCACGGTCATACCCGTGATCTGGAGAGGCCGGTTCGATTCATGGAACTGAAGCGTTAGATGGGCGGCGTGAGGTAACGTAGGCTGACAAAGCAACTTCGCGAACTGGAAGCGGACGGGATCGTGCGGCGCGTAAACGCGTTACCGTAAGCCCGGTATTCAGCCTTCCCGTGGCGTTGGGCTCTGGAAGACGGGTGCGGGTCCCGGCTCAGGAAGAGGAAAGGAACTCGGCGAAGTACTCCTCAGCGGTGATCCGTCGGTTCGTCAGCCCGTCCTCGAACGCGGACTCGCAGAACGTGTCGATCTGGGCCTGGTTTCCGGCGAGTCCGTGCGAATGGTAGTCTGGACCCATCAAGAGCTCGGTCTCCTCAACCTCATGGATCATCCAGGGTGAGGCATAGGGGTACAGCCGCTGTGCGGCGGTGAAGGTGGTCTCACACTCCTCGAAAATCTCCAGGAGGCTGCGCCCGACGGAAGGGTTCTCCTCCCATGCTGCCCGCTTGATCAGAAGGACGTGCTGGGGAGGGTAAACCCCCGTCTCCCGGAAGTACCGTTTCTCGAGGACGGGGAACTCCGGAATCAGGCGGACCAACGGCCCCTCAGCCCGGTGGTAGGCGGAAGGCGGCAGGGGGGCGAAAAAGGCGTCGATCTCCCCTGCCCGGAGGAGGTCCGTCAGCGATTGGTCGGGAGGGGCGTTCCGGACATTCCGGGGCAGCGGCGCCCTTGAGATGACGGTCGATGGCAGATCCGCGCCGCCCACCACCCACTCCATGGAAGCAGGATCGTCCCCCAGAAAACGAAGCAGGTGCCGGTACCAGACCGCCCCGCTGGCGGCCCAGTTGTAGATCCCCAACCGGCGGCCGCCGAGGTCTCCCGGGGTCAGCTCGGATCCTCTGAGGGTGTAGAGGTCCCGGGCCGTGAAGTTCCGCAGCAAGAACACCGGGACTGCAACCATGGACCGGTCTCCCTGCCCGACCCTGAGTAGGTGCCCGAGCATGGATCCCTCCCCGCCGTCAACGGTGGGATCGGAGAGGGTACGGTCAAGCATCTCCCGCCTCGAACCCCGGATCCACCGAAGCTCCAGATCACCCCCCTTCACCTGCCCCGTGGCGAGGGGCGTGAACCTCAGGTACTCAGTAAAGGCGAGGGTGACAGCGGGCGTCACGCCGGAGCCGGTCTCCCCCGCCAACGCAGAGGCCCCGAGCAAGGATCCTCCAGCCAGTGACCCCGCGGTCACCATGAAACCCCTTCTGGTGATCTCGCTCATGGGTCAAACAACCCTGCGGGGAAGCCGGGCGTTCAGCTTCGTGATGAGTGACAGGAACCTCACCCCGGTCCGGTCGGCGACGGTGTGAGGCAGGATGGCCGCGTCGTCGGGGCCAATCAGAGTGGCCACGTCACCTACCTCGACGGTTTTGTCTGATCCGATCTTCACGATGGTATGGGCCGAACTGACACGCGCCACAACCGGATAGAGCCGACCCCCGATCAGGACCTCGCAGGTACCGCTCGCGGTGGAGGGGTAGCCGTCGGTATGACCGATGGGGAGCAGAGCGATCCAGGTGGGATCTTCAGCGATGTAGGAGCGGTTGAACCCCGCGCTCTCCCCCGGCTCGAGCCGCTCGACCCGGGTGACCCGGGCGCAAAGGCGGAACACCGGCTTCAGGTCGGCCAGTTCCTGCATGCCATCGGCGCTGGGGTAGTTTCCGAAAAGGGCATTGCCGGGGCGCACCATGTCCAGGTGCGACTCGGGAAACTGGAAGAGCTCGAAGGTCGGGGCCGCGTGTAGGGTGCCCAACCCCAGGCCGCGCCCTCGGGCCCAGGCCAGAAACTCCATGAAACGGGCGAACTGTTCCCGGTCGAACTCCAGCTCGTGGACGAACATGGTGTAGGTGCCCTCGACCCTTACGGACTCCCGACCGCAAAGAGCCTCCACCCAGGGCCGGCACCGGCCGTAGGGCATACCTTCCCTGCCCATTCCGGTGTCCAGATAGAGATGGACCGGCACCGCATGCCCGAGTCGGCGGGAGAGGCGATCGAGGCGCCCCGGGGCGTCATCGAGCCAGACCGATGGAACGATCCCATTTCGGACCAGCACCTCCATCTCCTCTTCCGAGACCTCCGCCATGTTCAGGATCGGCTTGGTCACCCCCGCCTCCCTCATCGCCAGGGCCTCCTGGACTCGGACGCAGGCGATTCCGCCCACCTCGGTGCAATCGGCAAGAACGGGACCCACCGCCTGATCACCCAGACCGTAGGCGTTGTTCTTCACGACGGCGAGGATGGGCCGGGCGTCCGCCAGCCGGGAGGCTTCCCGAACGTTGTGGCGGAAGGCCTCCCGGTCGATCTCGATCCAGGGATCGTAGCTATCCGGGAATTGAGATCGGCGAGCAGCCGGCGCGGGTACGGGTGTTGGACTGGTCGTTGATGGCGTGGCAGCGCAGCCTGCGGCAGCGAGGCCGAATGCGCCTCCCGCCAACCCAAGAAACCGCCGACGGGAAAAGGTGGGCGTTCCGGAATGGGACATTTGCGGGTCCATGATTTCCTCCCATCAGGGGGCCTTGCCTGGAACTGGCGTGAACCTCTGGACCCTCTGGCCGGTGTCGACCTCACCGGTGTAGAGGTTCCCCTCGGAATCCACGGCGAGGCTGTGAACCCAATGGAATTCGCCGGCATAACGCCCGTTTCGTCCGAACGCTCCAACCACCTTCATGCCGTCGCGACGAAGAACCCAGACTTTGTTGTTCGTTCCGTCGGCGAGGTACAGGTAACTTTGGCCCGGATCCGGGGAGAAACTCATGGCCCACGCGGAACCCATGGAGAGCGTGGCCGGCCTGATGAACGCCTCCTCCAAGAACGATCC
>JBDRDQ010000494.1:0-3157 GCA_043820695.1 Gemmatimonadota bacterium
CCACCCACCCCATCCCCTCCCCGAAAAGGAGAGCCAACCTCTCCGGGGCATACCTCAACGCCCCCACGACTACGCGGTAGGCCAGGTACTCCATCCTGTGGCGGAAGTTCGGCCGTCTCACGGTCCGTGTGCGGGGTTGGATGCCAGACACGGTCAGGAGCCTGACGGACCGTCCCTCAGATTGGGATCTGGAAGGGTGGGATCTGGAAGGGTAGGAGCTGGAGGCGCGCAGACTGGGGGTGAAGGGTCTGACCCACCGGCCCAAGGCTCGTCGTCAGAAAACTGCATCTCATAGAGGCGGTGATAAAGACCTCCGGCGGCGAGAAGCGATTGATGCGTACCCCTCTCCACGACGCGCCCCTGCTCTAGGACCAGGATCTGGTCGGCTCTTTGGACGGTGGAAAGACGGTGAGCAATCATGAATACAGTCCGCCCCTCCAAAAGGCGTTCAATGGCCTGCTGAACCAGGCGCTCAGCCTCAGTATCCAAAGAGCTGGTGGCTTCGTCGAAAACCAGTATCGGAGGGTCCCGGAGGATCGCCCGGGCGATGGCCAGCCGCTGGCGCTGTCCGCCGGAGATCTCCGTGCCCCGCTCCCCGACCACCGTTTCGTACCCTAAAGGGAATTGCTGAATGAACTCATGGGCGTAGGCGGCCTTTGCTGCCCGCTCCACCTCCTCCTGGCTGGCTCCGGAGCTTCCGTAAACGATGTTGGCCCTGACCGTATCGTGGAAAAGAATAGTCTCCTGAGAAACGATCCCCAGGGAACTCCGGAGGCCACGAAGGGAGAAATCCCTGATATCGGTCCCGTCCACTGAAATGCTTCCCCCCGTCACCTCGTAGAAACGGGCGAGGAGATCCAGGACGGTGGTCTTTCCCGCCCCGGAGGGTCCCACCAGAGCCACCACGGTCCCCTTGGGAACTTTGAAGGAGACGTCATGAAGGACCGGCTCGCCAGGCCGATACTCAAAGGCCACTCCGTCGAAGGAAATTTCATTCCGGACCCCGGGAAATGCCTTGGCGACATCCGAGTCCCGGATGTCGATGGGGGCATCCAGAAACTCGAAGATCCTCTCGGCCCCCACCAACCCGGGCTGGATGAGAGCCGGGAACTTGGCCAGGTATTTCACCGGGGAGTAGAGCTTCATGGACAGTATGACAAACCCGATGAATTCCTCGCCCGAGAGGGAACCCGAAACCAGGACCAGCCGGGCCCCGAACCAGAGGAGGATCACCGTTCCGAATGCCGAGAGCATTTCCGTGAGGGGAGAGGCCAGGGCACGGAGCTTCTCGGAGCGCAGGAATCGGATGTAATAGCGGAGGGTGAGGCCGTGGAAACGCTCCCTTTCATACTCCTCCGTGGAGGAAGACTTCACCAGGCGGATACCGCTCAGAGTCTCCTGGATATGGGCGTTGACATCGGCGGCCGAGTCCAGAACCCGGCGGTCGTTGCGTTTCAGCTTCCGGATGAGGGGGCCCCAGATGCCCATGGTGAACGGGACCACGACGAATGCCGCAAGGGTGAGCTGCCAGGAAATCACCAGAGCGGCCACCAGGGCTGCCACGAACTCGAAAACGGAGGAAACGACCTTTCCCAACTCTTTTGCCACCAGAACCCGAAGCTGCTCCACGTCGTAAGTGAGGCGGGAGAGGATCTGGCCCATCTTCGTCCTTCCGAAGAAGGCCATGTCCAGGTCGAGGAGGTGGTCGTAGACGGTGTCCCGCAGGTCCCGTGTCACACCCTGCTGGACCCGGGCCATGAGGTAAGTCTTCAGGAAGTCGAAGACGTTCTTGAGGGCGAAAATGACTAGGATGAAGAGGATAATCCCCCAGATGGCCTCCTCGGGGGGTGCCTCCAGGTCCACAATCCTGCCGATGGTCCCGTTCAGAATGCGGTCCAGGGTGTCGTCCCCGACGCTGACGCTCTCCGTTGCTGGCCCATCGGACGCGGTGAAGAGGATCCTGAGAAAGGGTATGACCAGGAGGAAAGAGAAGGCGTCCAGGCCGGCGAAGATGAAAGTGGCTACCACCGCGACTCCGAAAACGAAGCCGTGGGCCCTCAGGTAGCCCAGGATGCGGAGATAGATCTTCACCGCGGGCGGGGGATGAGGTGTGCCACGGGAACGATCATCTCTTCCGGGGAGATCCCCCCGTGGAGGAAGGAGTTCCGGTACCGGGCCTGATACTCACGGAGCTTGGTGGGATATACGAAGAAGAAGTCCTCCATGGCCACCAGGTATGTGGTTCCCAGCTTCCCCGGCGGGAATCCCAGGTCTTTCTGATCGTTGGTGGCGAACACCGAGGTCGGATCCTCGGCCCGAAGATCTCCCCCGAACTTGTACCTGAGGTTGGCGGTGGCGTCCCTCCGTGCGAAGACCGTGGTGGGCCGTTGGCAGAGGATGGACCCATGGTCCGTGGTGAACAGAACATGGTGCCCCTGGGCAGACGCCTCCTTCAGCACAGAAAAGAGGGTAGACCTCTCGAACCAGGACCGGGTGAGATCCCTCAGGGCCATCTCGTCCTTCGCCACCTCCATGAGCACGGGTGACTCGCTTCGGCCGTGAGTCATGAGGTCCACGAAATTGAAGACCATCGCCACTACGGTCCCCTTCGCGCTCAAGGCCGAGCGAACCCGGGTCCTGACCTGCTCTTCCTCCCGGTCCGAGAAGATCTTCTCGTAGTGGACGGGGACGTCCCTGCCCGTGAGGCGTTTGAGCTGAGCCTTCAGCAGGTCGTCCTCGAAGGTGTTCAGGCTCCCTTCGTCGTCCGACTGGTTCCACCAACTGGGGTACTCACGGGCGATCTCGTTGGGGTATTTCCCGCTGAACAAAGCGTTCCGTGCGTAGGGGGTCGCCGTGGGAAGAATCGAGAAGTGGATGTGCTCCTCGATCTCGAAATGAGGAGCCAGGAGGGGTGCGATGACCCGCCACTGGTCGAGACGCATGCAGTCCAGAACCACAAAGAACACGGGGGTCGGTCCCAAAAGTGGGACCAGCAACTCCCGAACGATATCGACGGAGAGGAGGGGTCCCGCCTCCTTACCCCGGACCCAGCGGGGGTAATGCTGTCGAATCCAACTCCCGAAATCCCTGCGGAGCTCCACCATCAGAGAGGCTACCGTGTCCAGCAGCCCCGACTCCCCCGCTTCATCCAAACGTA
>JBDRDQ010000495.1:0-26838 GCA_043820695.1 Gemmatimonadota bacterium
AACATTCACGGACCCCCACCAATACCCCAAGGGCATCAGCACGGTGGTGGTGAATGGGGTGGTGACGGTTCGGGAGGGGGCAATGACGGGGGAGCTGGCGGGCAGACCCGTGCGTGGGGGAGGGTCGTGACCTTTCGGGAGCTGGCGGGGGAGGTTCTGGAAATCTTCCGGCGAGGCGTGGATGAGCCGGTCCCGGACCATAAGTTCAACGATCTGGCCACCCGGGTGTTCCGGTTTCAGTGTCGAGCCAACCAGGCGTACTCTGGCTTCGTGGCCCGCAGGGGGGTGAGTCCCGACGAGGTGACGAGGTGGGAGCAGATACCGTTTTTGCCCACACGTGCTTTCAAGGCCGCTTCCCTGGTCTCAGGGGATCCGGAAAAGGTCGAGCGGGTTTTTCGTACCAGTGGCACGACGCTGGGCCGGGAAGGAAGGGGGGAGCACCATGTGGTGGAGCTGGCACTATATCGTGAGAACCTGCTGCCGAATTTCAAAGCCCACCTGATTCCGGAAGGGGAGAGGCTGAGGGTTCTTTGTCTCCTTCCACCCCCCGATTCCGCCGCCGACTCCTCGTTGAGCTTCATGATGGGAGAGGTCGTCGGAGCGGTGGGCGAAGAAGGCTCCGGGTTCTTCATGGACCCGGATGGAGAGATCGAGGGGGATCGGTTCCGGCGTTCCCTCCGGGCCGCCGAGGGGGCCGGTGAGCCAGTCCTTGTGGTGGGGACGGCGTTCTCCTTTGTGGGATGGATGGAGTTGGCGAAGGAGAAGGGGTGGCGAGTTGATCTTCCGGATGGATCCCGCATCATGGAGACTGGGGGTTACAAAGGTCGAAGCAGGGAGCTTCCCCGAGCCGAACTCTACCGAGACCTGGAGATTTCATTCGGTGTGCAGGAGAGCCACATCGTGAACGAATACGGGATGACGGAGCTCCTCTCCCAGTTCTACGAAACGGTTTTGGCTGGGACCCGGGATAAAGACGGCCACCGGAAGAAGGCCTCTCCGATCGGCCTGGCCGAGAGGTATCATCGTGGGCCTCCCTGGGTACGGACTCGTGTTCTGAATCCTCTGACCTTGGAGACACTCGCTCCTGGTGATGTGGGCGTGCTCTCCCACCTGGACTTGGCAAACCTGGGATCAGTAGCCGCTGTCCTCACCGAAGACCTGGGGCGGGAGGTCCCGGGCGGGTTCCGGCTCCTGGGGAGGAGCCCCGGAAGCGAGCCCCGCGGTTGTTCCCTGGCCATGGAGGACTTCCGGGCATCACGAGCGGGGGAGCGATGACTCCGTTTCAGGCTTGGCATCTCCCGCCGGGCTTCTCCCTCCTGGGGGAGGAGGTCGCTGTTCTGGATAGATCCGACCTTCCCTCCATTCGGTATCCGGCTCTCCCGGAACCCCGGCTCCTGGAGCTCCTCGACCTCCTCCGCCGGGAACGGGAGACGATGCTCGCCACCATCCCTCTGAGTCGCATGGTGGAGGCTGTGGATCGAGTGGCCGGGCGACTTCTGGATCCCGGTGATAGTATTAGGATCACTGCACTTCCCTTGCTGAGCTCTTTCTCCGGATTCTCCTCTCCCATGGCTGAGGCGGTTCTCGACGGGATGGCCCGGGGTTGGTTGAGGGAGAGCCTATGGGAGCTGGTCCGTTCCGAGTTTCCGGATCCGGGGGTGTTGGACGGGTTCCGCCCCGGACGCTCGGGAGGCAGCACCCGAGCCCTTGGATTCCCCCTCACCTTCCATCTGGGGGCGGGCTCGGTCCCTGGGGTAGCCACGACCTCCCTGATAAGGGGCCTTCTGGTGAAGTCCGCCGTTCTCTTGAAGCCCGGCTTCGGAGACATCCCCTTGCCCTTGGTTTTCGCCCGGGGACTCGAGGAGGAAGATCCGGAGTTGGCCCGAAAGGTGGCCGTTCTGTACTGGCCCGTGGAGGAGAGTGGACGAACCGAGACGGTCTTGAAAGAGGCAGACCTGGTGGTGACCTACGGGAACGACGAGACCATCCGGTGGGTTCGTGATCGCCTCCCCCCACAGACACCCCTCCGGGCCTACCGGCACCGGATGGGTTTCGGGCTGGTGGGAAGGGGTGCCTTGGGAGGATCGGTAAGGTCGGTAGTCCAGGATGCTGCGCGCTCCGTGGCCCTCTTCGACCAGAAGGGGTGCGTCTCCCCCCATGTCTTTTTCGTGGAAAGGGGGGGAGAGGTGGAGCCGGGGGAATGGGCTGCCCTCCTGGCCGGAGCCCTCCAGGAGCTGGAAACAGTGCTTCCCTCGGGCGATGTCTCCCTGGAAGAGGGGGTGGCCATCCAGCAGCTCCGAGGTGTTGCCGAACTGGAAGAGGGGTTGGGGGAGGTGGTCGTCCATCACGGCGGGGACCGGGCGCCCTGGACCGTGCTCTTCCTTCCGGGCGGAACCATCGAGCCCTCCTGCCTGAACCGGACCGTAAGGGTAGTTCCGGTAGACACGGTGCAGGAGGCTCTCTCGGCGCTGGGGTCGTGGGTGCCCTATCTACAGACGGTGGGTGTGACGGGGTTGGAGGGACGGGCCTCTGAGGTCATGGAGAGCCTCGCACGACTCGGGGTCACCCGGATCGCCTCTCTGGGGGAAGTGCCATGGCCCAGGCCGTGGTGGCATCACGACGGCTTTGGTCCCCTTCAGGACTTGGTTCGGTGGACCGATGTGGAGGGAGTGGATTCCTTCAGCTCAGGTACCGTCGAAGAGTAGCTGCCTGGTCCGTGGTGTATCCGAAAAAGACGATGGTCTCCAGCCGTGGTTCGGTGCTGATGAAGTCCTTGATCTCTTCCACCATGATGCGGGCGGCTTCGCTGAACGGAAAGCCACCGACACCGGTACCCAGGATAGGGAAGGCGATGGAGAGGAGGCCGTTTTCCTCGGCCAACTCGAGAGAGCTGCGGGTAGCATTCCGGATGGACTCGGGGGTCACCGGAAGATCTCCCATGGCCGCGGCGTGGATCACAAACCGGGCCCGGAGCTTCCCACCGCCAGTAATGGCGGCGCCACCGACTTCCAGGGGGCCATCCCGCCGAAGGATCTCGTCACACTCCTCCTGAATCACCCCGCCGCCGCTTCTTGCGAGAGCGCCGGCCACGCCCGATCCCATGCGGAGGTGGTTGTTCGCCGCGTTGACCACGGCGTCCCCCTCAAAGGTCGAGATATCGCCCTCGACCACTCTGACAATTGCCGGCACGATTCCCCCGTTCCCCCTTGGAGATTTACCCTTCCGGTTGCGGGTCGGCCCGCCACACCACCATCTGGCGGGTGTTGTTGGGCGCCTCCTCAACCCTGACGGTCAGCACGTCTCCTTCTGCTATCCGGAGATCATCCCTGATTTCTTGTGGGATGGTGATCCGTCCACCCACCCCGATCGTGACATCGCCGTAGTACAAGGTCCGGAAGATGGCCATGCAGCCTCCAGCATTCCTAGATGTTACTGAGAGAGGGGCAATCTACACCCCCACCGGTGACCTGCACTAGGCCGGGGGGCTTGACTCCCTCTGAATGGTGGTGTCAGATGGGCTGTAGGGTGGAGGAACAGCAGGACCCAACGTCATGGAGAAGTCCTGATGTCGAGTTCCGGTTTGAACGAGGCGGTGATTAGACTGGACGGTGTCACGAAGCGCTTCGGGAAGCATACTGCGGTTTCCTCCCTGGACCTGGAGATCCAGAAGGGGACCGTCTATGGGTTGCTTGGCCCAAATGGTTCCGGGAAAACCACGACCCTCCGGATCATGATGGGGATCCTCCTTCCGGACGAAGGGAAGGTAGAGTTGCTCGGGGGTCCTCCGGGTGTGAAACGAAACGCACGTGTAGGCTACCTCCCGGAAGAGCGGGGGGTTTACCGGAAGATGAAGGTTCGCGACCTCTTGATCTTTCTGGGAGAGATCCGGGGACTGGGACGGGGAGAGGCGCACAAAAAGGCTATGAGCTGGCTGGACCGTCTCGATTTGACCGAATGGGCGGACAAACGTACGCAGGACCTTTCAAAAGGCATGCAACAGAAGGTCCAGTTCATCGGCATGGTCCTGCATGATCCGGAACTCTTGATTCTGGATGAGCCCTTCAGCGGGCTGGATCCCATCAACCAGGAGGTCCTGGAGGGGGTCATCCGAGAGTTTCAGGCCAAGGGGACCACCATTCTGTTCTCCACTCATCTGATGGACCATGCAGAACGTCTTTGCGAGCGAGTGTGTCTGATTTCGAAAGCCCGGAAGGTATTGGACTCGGATCTCAAGGAGCTGAAGAAGAGGGAGAGAAAGGGGCTTGTGGCTTTGGAGTTCGAGGGAGATGACGCCTGGCTCCGGGGTCCGGAGGTGGCCGAGATCCGGCGAGTCGAAGGCGGGATCCACCTGTGCCTGAAAGAAGGTGCCGACCACCAGGCCATTCTACGAAGGGGGGTTGCCGCCGGGGTGCGTATCGACCGATTCGATCTGGTCGAACCAAGGCTTCACGAGATCTTCGTCAGGCATGCAGGTGGGCCGGAGGTCGGCGAGGCTTCGGGGACCACCTGGGTGGGGGCGGAGGTAGGACGATGAAAATCCTCATTGCGGTCATCAGGCGGGAATACCTCCAAAGGGTGAAGAGCAAGTGGTTCCTGGTTTCCACCATAGGGGCGCCGGTTTTTTTTCTTGGAGTTGGGGTTGTACCGATCCTCTGGGAGATGGGACGGGAGGAGGCCCGACGGAGCGTTGCGCTGGTCGACGAGACCGGGGCCCTTGCGGGCCGGCTGGCGCCCCTTCTGGAGGAAGCTGGCTTCACGGTGACCGTCGCACCCCCCGGATCGGAGGATTCCCTGAAGGTCGAGGCTCTGAGTGGGGATCTGGGAGGTTACGTCGTCCTTGACGAGGATGCGTTGGTCCGAGGCCACCTGACCTACTACGGGTCCCAGGGACCTGGCGCCATCCGTGGTATGACGATTCGAGGCGCGGTCGTACGGTCGGCCCTCGAGGCTCGGCTGGCGGAGGCGGGGGCCGACATCGATCTGGAGGCCTTGTTCGCCGGGGGCACCATGGATCTGAGAATCCTCCAAGAGGAGACCACCGGCACCACGGAAGATGAGCCTGAATTCATCGGGGTGTTTGCCGGAGCGCTCCTCCTCTACATGGTCGTTCTCATGTATGCGGCTGCGGTAATGCGTGCCGCGTTGGAGGAGAAGACCGGGAGGATCGTAGAGATCCTCATTTCATCGATCCGGCCCTGGGAGTTGATGTTGGGCAAGATCATAGGTGTGGGGTCGGTTGGATTGACCCAGTTGGCGGTGTGGCTTGCGTTCGGGGGCTTGGCGCTGACCTTCGGCGTGCCGGCGTTGGTAGCGGCCCGGCCAGACCTGGCTGACCCGGAGGCCATCGCTCAGGCTTTGCCCGGTTTGGGACTCCTGGTTCTCTTCCTGGCCCTCTTCCTGGGCGGGTACTTCCTCTATGCTGCCCTCTATTCAGCCGTGGGGGCCATGTGCTCCACCGAAGAGGAGGCTCAGCAAGCCCAGTTCCCTGTCCTCTTCCTTCTCATCACCCCCATTCTTCTCCTTATGCCTGTGATGGAAGCTCCCCATGCACCCTTGGCCGTCATCTCCTCAATGGTGCCCTTCTTCAGCCCGGTCCTCCTCTATGCCAGGGCCGGCGCGGGGGAGATCCCAGGTTGGCAGATCGGGGTCTCCCTTACCTTCCTCTACCTGGGGGTTTGGGGTGTGGCCTGGGTGGCCGGGAGAATCTACCGGGTCGGGATCCTCATGCAGGGGAAACGGCCGACCCTCCCGGAACTCTGGCGGTGGGTGAGGGCGGCCTAGGCAGAATGACAGCTCCTGGGAGGAGAGGCTTCTACGGAAGGGCCGATCGTAGCAGCGCCTGAAGCTGAACATCCTCCAGGCTCCGGGCCTTGAGCATGGCCTCTTCGAAGGTATCCTCGATGATGATGACCGTGGTACGGACCGCTTCCTCCTCGTCTCCCGGGTCTCCGGGGAAATAGCAGAGGAGTGCCCGGAAGGTATCCGGGCGCCGGGGATCGTCTTCGAACTCCAGATAGACGTCCCAGAAACGACCCTCGTGACTGATGGTCGCCATGTGGTGCCCCGAGGACGGCGGGGGCCTAGACGGGTTCTTCGCGGAGGCATTCATCAAAGTAAGAGTACTAAGGCAACGGCAGGTTCTCAACAATTTCATGAGTTTTTTTCACCCGAGGGTGTTCTTTCGCAGGGAAATCCGGGCGTCTTTGAGGGCTTCCGCCATTTCAATTTCCAGCTCTTCCCAGGTCGGACATCCGGAGAACCTTGCCCGGATGTATCCGTCCACCACCCTCCGGGCCGCTGGGGCGGCGGGGTGCTGAACAGAATCGAGAAACCCTGTAAGGGAGCCGGGGGAGTGGAGAGCAAAACCCGGGACGCCAGCTCGACGGCTTGATTCCTTAAGGTCAAGGAACATATCGGTTTCTTTTGGCATCCCATTGGTCCGGCGAAAACCCCAGTAGCCCGCCGCGAGCACCCCGAGGGCCCCAAGCCCGAGAAAGAAAAGCGTCCCGAGCGGGACGGCTCCGTGCTGGCTTTCCGTCTGCTCCGGATCGGACCGAGCGGTTCGGGTCAGCGCCTCCCGTCCTCGTTCGAAGAGTGTGAACTGGGTTTGAAAGGAGTAATCCAGCACCCATTTGTTCCAGCGGTGTTGGATGGCATCGAAGAGGAATCGGCCCGGCCAGAACCAAGGATTCAGTGCCAGACTCTCACCCCTTCCTGCCAGCGTGGGATCGAAGGGGACCCATCCGTATCCGGGGAACCATACCTCGACCCAAGCATGAGCCTGGTTCTGGGTGACGGCCAGATAATTCCCGAACTCACTCCAGTTCCCACCCACGAAACCGTTCACCTCTCGGACAGGAATTCCCTGGGCTCGGAGTAGCATGGCCATGGCGGTGGAAAAGTACTCGCAGTGGCCGGCACGCCGGTTCAACAAGAAATGCTCCAGCGTGGCTTCCCGAGCGTTTCTTGGCAACGCGAGGGTGTAGGTGAACTCCTGTTGGAACCAGCTCTCCAGGGCCATTGCCCGGTCATAATCGGTCGGGAGGCCCGAGAGAAGCGAGTCTGCCAGGAGCCTGACCACGGGAGATAAGGGGGGCAGTTGAGTGTAGAAAGCTCTAGCCGGCACGAACGACCCCAGTGCCGTCCGGAGTTGGGAGGAAGAAGGGCGCCCGGCCAGGGAGAAAGCCGTGTAAGCTGGCGTTCCCGACCCCCAGTAGAGGTAGTCTCCGGAGTTGTCGGAAATGGGCTGGATCGGGGATTCGGGTTCGACGTCAAAGAGTGGATGGAGGGCGAAGAGTACTTGAGTGTCCAAGGGGGCCCCATAAACCCTTTGGGAGATCACATCCGTTCCCCATCGCTCGTACCAAGCCGAAGGTGCTAGAGAAGGAGGGAGCCTGGGCGATTTGCTCCATCGTTGGCCGTCGAATCGGTCATAGGAGCGTCCCCTCCAGTAGAGAGACTGAATGTTGGAGGGAACCCCCCCGGGGAACTCCACACGGAGAACGATTTGAGGGTTGCCATAGATCTGGCCGCCGTGGCTTCCCAAGGTCACGGCATCGGCAAAACCGGCGATGGAAGTGGCGAGAACCCCTCCCCCGGAGGCCCAGCCCTGGGACACCCGGGGGAAGGTCAGGAACACCAGGGCGGATACAGCCAAGGTCACGGCAGACAGGGCTGTAGCGGAAAGTAGAAAGGTCCGAGGAACCGGAATGTCGCCAGCGCCATGACGCTTCGCCTGCCTCCTGAGATGCCCGAAAATGAGGACCACTGTGGCGAGGCTTACAAAGGTCAGAAAGGCCAGGAGGAAGAGGAGGCCCGGTCGGTAGGCGGTGGAGGCGAGGAGGAGTGCGAAAGAAAGGGAGTAGAGACGGGCGTCGTTGGCGGCATCCAGAGACCGGAGTGATTCGGCGGTGAGGAGGAGGAAGAGGAGGTCCACCACTGGGATCACAACGTCGTCCCGGATGACGAAGACGTGCACAAGAGCCCGGACGACCAAGAGGAGGGCCAGAGGGAGCCACACTCGTTCCATCCGGGCCGAGAGGGCCGGGGACGGATGCCAAAAGAGAGCCAGTACGAGGCCGGCTGTGGCCAGGATCGCCGAAAGCGGCTCCACACCCGCCCCGCTGGCGAAGGCCACCAGGCTGGCCAGGCTCATGAGGACAACCAGCCGCCTGTGGGTCCGGGCCAACCTCATCGCCGCGGTTCCTCAGGTGGGGAGTACATGTCCCCAAAGGCATGGCTCGCTCCGGGCTTGGTGGTGACCAGGATACATTGTCGCGGTGCCACCGGGGGAAGAGGCCTGGGAGCATCGGGTTTGAAGTCCACCTTGGCCAATGCGGTGAGGATTCGCTCCATTTGTCCAGGGCCCAGCCCGGGTTCCACCGTCTGATCCGGGGTCACCAGGCCGAAGCGCCTTCCTTCCCGAAAAGCTCCGGCCGCCAGAGATGCCACCATCTCGATCGCGACCTCAACCCTGTCTCCGGGCGTCCCCCTTGTGTCCAGGCAGAGCCAGAGAGCCTCGGTTTCGTTTTGTTCGTACTCCCTCACCACGGGCCGTCCCAAACGTGCGGTGGTGCGCCAATGAATGTCTCGAGGATCATCCCCAGGGCGATAACTCCTCAGCCCTCTGTATTCCCCCCTTGGGCCGGCGGATCCGGCAGTGAGGGAGCCTGACAGGGGGTTCCTGTCTCCTCTCGCAACCGGAGGTCGAAGAGTGCGGTCAGAGCGGGGCCAGACCACGAGTTCCCCTTTGAGGCGGATGTCACGGGATTTCAGGAAGAGCCCAAAGGGGAAGGAGGTGGATATCGTCACCGCCTCAAGCTGGAGGACTCCCCTATGGACGAACCGGTTTTCGGAACGCGCGGAAACACGGTCCCCGGGCCTGATGAGCGGGAAAGACCCAAGCCCCGGGAGGCCCTCTTCGCCGATCTCCAGGGTGAAGCTGGGTATCCATTTCTTGTGGTTTTCTACCTCGTATTGGATTCGGAGGGGATTCCCCACCGTCACGCCTCGGGGCGGTCGACGAAGGACGGTCAGGTCTCTGATGACCTGCTCTGAAAGCCATCCGCTGACCACGATGAGGCCCAGCATTGCCCCGAAGAGAAGATAGAGGAGATTGTTCCCGGTGTTGAAGGCCGCAAATCCGACGGCAAAGGAACCGACGGTGAACACCAACCCTCCGAGGGTGAACCGGATTCGCCGCCAGGCATTGATTCGTCGCCGGAGCACGCGGAGCCCTGCTCCCGCCGACCAGAGGAGGCTCACCCCCTTCTTGAACAGGCCGCCGAAATCCGGTGAGAGGCCCATCAGACTGGAACCGGGATCTCCTTGATGATCTCTTCCAGGATTACCGCCGCTTCCTGGTGGGCTTCTGCGGTTGACGCAGCTGTCCCCACCGGGAGGAGGCGGTGGGCCAAACAGGGTACCGCCATGGTCAGGATATCGTCGGGGGCCAGGAATGTCCTGCCCTGAACCATGGCGTAAGCCCTTGAGGCCTTGAACAGGGCCACGGCCCCCCGGGGACTCACTCCAATCTGGAGACGGGACTCTACCCGCGTTCGTCGTACGATCTCCTGAAGAAGATCCACTAGATCCGGATCTGCCCGCACCTGGTCGACCTGGGCTTGGAGATCCAAGACCTGGGAGGGAAGAAGGACGGCCCTGATCCGGTCCAGGAGTTGGTCGAGCTGGGAGGACTCGAGGAGAATCCGGCGTTCGGCCCCCTCGTCCGGATAGCCGATGGTGAGCCGCATGAGGAAACGGTCTAGTTGGCTCTCGGGGAGAGGGTAGGTTCCATGGTGCTCCAGCGGGTTCTGGGTGGCTAATACCAAGAAGGGGGCTGGTAGTTGGAAGGTCTGGTCATCGATGGTGACCATTCCCTCCTGCATGGCCTGGAGGAGCCCGCTCTGGGTCCGGGGGGGGGCCCGGTTGATCTCATCAGCAAGGAGGATATTGGTAAAGACTGGACCCGGTCTGACCACGAACTCCGACGTACGGGGATTATAGAGAGATACCCCTAGGACATCGGAGGGAAGGAGGTCGCTGGTGAACTGAATTCGACGGAAGGTGAGGCCCAAGCTTCGCGCCAGGGCATGAGCCAGGGTCGTCTTTCCGACCCCCGGCACATCCTCGAAGAGTATGTGCCCCCGAGCAAGAAGGGCTGCCACGGCAAGGCGGATCACTTCCCGCTTTCCATGAAAGACGATCTCCACCTCGTCCACAAGGCTTTCCAAGAGGCCCAACTCTGGGCGGATTCTCGGGTTGGTCACGGTATCGGCCATGGTATCGGCCATGGTATCGGGCATCGTTCTTCAGCAGGCTGACAGGCTCCCGGGCGGGGAGCCCCGGAGAGAAGTGACGCGGTCGGGACATGTATAACACCAGCTGCAAACGAAAGGTTTCTCGGCGCCGCCACGGCGTTGACACCCCCCTGGGGCTACTCTAGCTTCCCCTACCGTTTTTCAACCGAATCTTTTTCGAGCACCAGCCGCTATATTGCGGGCCTTTTCAGGCGTCCAGAGGCTATGAAGAAGCCGTGGATACTCCCGGCCGCCAGCGTGATCGCGGCCCTTGTCACTCTGGCCTCCGTGCAATCGCAAGTTGGGGATGCTCCTCCTCCTACGTCGACTGCCACGACGGTTCACCCGATTGCCTTTCCCCACAACACCCATGCCGGAAAGTTTCGGATCGACTGCCAATACTGCCACTTCTCGGCGGAGCGGTCGGTGGATGCCGGGATGCCGCCGGTTTCTTCCTGTATGGGTTGCCACATCATCATTCAGGGAAGAAACAGGCCGGAGGAAGTTCAGAAACTTCGGGACTTTTGGGATCGGGGTGAGCCCATTCCATGGGTTCGAATCTACAAGGTGCCGGACCATGTGAAGTTTCCCCACATGCGACATGTGGCGAAGGATGCCGGGGCTCTGGAATGCCAGGAATGCCATGGGCCAGTCGAGGAAATCGAGGTGATGGAAGAGGTGGAGCAGCCCCTCAAAATGGGCTGGTGCGTTCAATGCCACCGGGACAACGACGCTTCAGTCGACTGCACGGTTTGCCATTACTGATCTCGTCCACCCCCTGCGTGAAGCTCCACCTGCGGGGGCAGGCTCCCAGCAAAGGCTTTAGTTCATGACCGACGGAATCAAACGGCGGGATTTCCTAAAAGTGATGGGGGCCGGAGGCGCAGGGGCCACCATGTTCGGCTGTTCCACCGAGCGGGTCGAAAAGCTCCTCCCCTATGTGATCCCCGACGAGGAAATCACGCCTGGCGTAGCCACCTGGTACACCTCCGTCTGCGGGGAATGCCCGTCGGGGTGTGGGGTTTGGGTCCGAACCCGCGAGGGGCGGGTAGTGAAGGTGGAGGGCAATCCGGATCACCCCATTTCTGGCGGGAGCCTATGCTCTCGTGGGTATTCCTCCGTCCAGGGCCTCTACAATCCGGATCGCCTGTCTTCACCCATGCTCCGGGGCAACGACGGCTTCGGCCCCATCGGTTGGGAGGAGGCCGAGGAGCTTCTGGAGCAGAGGCTTCGTGGGAGTGAAAACCACATCTTCCTAACCGGGAGAATGGGCCCATCCCTTTCCAATCTCGTGGAGGACTTTCTTTCGGGGGTAGGAGGAGTCCGTCGGGAGTACGAGGGTCTTTCCGAGGCACCCCTGAGGGAAGCCACGCGCATCGCCTTCGGGCGGAACCGCGTGCCTACCTATGATTTTGCACAGGCCCGGCTGGTTTTTTCTTTTGGGGCCGACTTCCTCGAGAGCTGGCTTTCCCCGGTGGAATACCACCGCGGCTTCGCCCGGATGGCTGGGGTGGACGACCTCGGCTCAAAAGGGCGGATGGTCTTCCTGGCCCCTCGTCTCTCCCTGACCGGTCAGAATGCGGACGAATGGGTCCCGCTGAGGCCGGGCTCCGAGGCGGTCGTGGCGCTGGCCATGGCCCATGTCATTGTGAGGGAAGGCGGGGATGCGGGGCCCTATTATGATCGTCTTCTCGAAGGCTACGATCCTCGAAGTGCGGAGGAGCTTTCAGGGGTCCCGGCGGAGGAAATCGAGACCCTGGCCAGGCAATTCCTGGAGGAAGCACCCAGTCTGGCGGTTGGGCCCGGGGTGGCGGGGCACCACCGGAATGCCACGGCGGCGAATCTGGCCGTCCACATCTTGAATTCCGTTGCGGGGAACGTGGGCCGCACCGTCCGACTTCGGGAAGTGGACCAGGGAGCCCCAGCGTTGCCCTACGGGGAGTTGGCCTCTGCCCTGTCAGCGATGGCTGGGGCCGGGGTCGTCATGGTTCATGGTACGAATCCCGCGTACTCCCTACCGTCCGGCGCTGGATTCGCCGAGGCCTTCGCCTCTGCCGGATTCAGGGTCTCTTTCGCACCAGCCATGGACGAAACCGCCGAACTCGCTGATCTCGTCCTCCCGGATAGGCACCCTCTGGAAGCATGGGGGGATTCGAACCCCCGGCCCGGGCTTTATGCCCTCCAACAGCCTGCCATGCAACCGGTAGCCAACTTCGACTCGAAGCAGTTGGGGGACGTTCTTCTCTCCGTCTCGATGCGGATGGGTGGGGACATTGGGGCCACCAACTTTTTCGACTATCTCCGTACCCGGTGGAGGGGGATCCAGGCCATCGCGGCTCCTGGCCAGGATTTCGACGAGTTTTGGAGAGAGGCCCTGAGGAAGGGAGTGGTAGGGCTTTCGGAGAGAGCCCCGGAGGTTCCGGTTCCTTTGCGTTCCCCGGACGCGATTCTGAACTTCGATATTCCGGCTCTGGACGGAGATGGTGAGTTCGCGCTGGTGGTTTATCCTTCTCCCCGATTCGGAGATGGAAGGCATTCCAACCGGCCCTGGCTCCAAGAGCTTCCGGACCCCGTCAGCAAGATGGCCTGGCATTCCTGGGTGGAGGTTCACCCTGAGGCTGCCAACCGTTTAGGCCTTCGATCCGGGGACATGGTTCGGATCCGCTCTCCCCATGGAGAGGTGGAGACGCCGGTCTGGACCTACCCTGGGATCAGGGAGGACACGGTGGCCCTGGCCATGGGCGGTGGGCACGAGAGCTACGGACGATTCGCCCAAGGGATGGGCGTGAACGCCATGGATCTCCTCCCGGCTACCGTAGAGCAGCCTTCCGGCGCTCTGGTTTACCTGGCCACGCGAGTGAGCTTGGAGCCAACCGGAAACCACAGGCGCCTGGCCACCATCGAGGGCTCCTCGGACCAACACGGCCGGGGCATCGCCCAGGCGGTGTCCATGACGGCCCTCGGGCATGGTGAAGCCGGGCATGAAGAGGAGGGCCACGGAGAGCTGAAAGAGCTCCAGGCCATGGGTGGTTTCGCTCCCGTCACCACCGGCGGAAGGCCGGAGGACTTCCCCTTGGAGGGGAGTCGGTACGGCCAATACGATCCTGAGGAGAACCCCCGCTGGGCCATGTCCATCGATCTGGACAAATGCACTGGGTGCAGTATCTGCGTTACCGCCTGCCAGTCGGAGAACAACGTCCCCTGGGTGGGTGAGGAGCAGGTGACCATGGGTCGGGACATGCATTGGATCCGGATGGAGCGGTACTACGAGACTGTGGACGCCAGCCACGCCGGGCCTGTGGACATTCGCTTCCTGCCTATGATCTGCCAGCACTGTGGCAATGCTCCTTGTGAGCCTGTCTGCCCGGTGTACGCCGCCTACCACACACCGGAAGGGTTGAATGCCCAGGTCTACAACCGGTGCGTGGGGACCCGGTACTGCGCCAACAACTGTCCCTACAAGGTTCGGGTCTTCAACTGGTTTGGTTTCAGCGACGTTCCCGAACCCATGAACTGGGGTTTTAACCCTGATGTGACGGTTCGGAGCAGCGGGGTCATGGAGAAATGCTCCTTCTGCGTCCACCGAATCCGTGAGGTCCAGAATCGGTCGAGGGTGGAGGGGCAACGGCCGTTGAGGGACGGAGAGGTCGTGCCCGCGTGCCAGCAGAGTTGTCCCGCTCAGGCCATCACCTTCGGCAACATCCGAGACTCCCACTCCCGGGTGGCACAGTTGACCCAGAATGAACGGGGCTACCGAATCCTGGACGAGCACATCAACACGCAACCGGCGGTGACCTACCTGAAGAAAGTCACCTTCCACGAAGTCGAATCCGGGGAGCATTGATCCCCGCCAGCTCCGGAGCCGAGAGGCAACGAATGGCGACGGCATTAAAAGAAAAAGAACGAGGATCCCTGACCCACCCGGACGTCGAGTCCTTCGGGCAGGTCAATCGGGACATTCTGAAGATCCTTTCACGGCCGGGGAAGGGCTGGTGGGCGCTCTTTTCCGTGGCTGTGTTGGGGGTGGTCCTCTTTTTCACCTCCTGGATCTATCAGATCGTCACGGGGATCGGGGTAAGCGGCCTCATGAGCCCCGTGGGGTGGGGGGTGTACATCACCACCTTTGTGTTCTGGGTGGGGATCGCCCACTCGGGAACTCTGATCTCGGCCATCCTTTTCCTGTTCAGGGCGCCCTGGCGCCAGTCCATCTACCGGGCTGCCGAAGCCATGACGGTGTTTGCCGTCATGACCGCGGGACTCTTTCCTCTCATCCACATGGGCAGGGTCTGGCACGGGTACTGGCTCATCCCCTATCCGAACTCCCGCTTCCTTTGGCCCAACTTCCGGTCGCCCCTCCTTTGGGACGTTTTTGCGGTGACCACCTATTTCACGGTTTCTGCGGTCTTCTTCTATCTAGGGACCATTCCGGACGTAGCGGCGGCCCGGGATCAGGCCAAGGGGTTGAGGAAGAAGCTCTACCAGGTAGTGGCGCTGGGTTGGAGGGGGACGGATCGAGAATGGCACCATTTCGGGAAGGCCTATGTCTTCCTTGCAGCCTTCGCCACGCCCCTGGTCCTCTCGGTCCACTCGGTGGTGTCCTGGGACTTCGCCATGTCCATCGTTCCGGGGTGGCACGCAACCATCTTCGCCCCTTATTTCGTCGCCGGCGCCATCTTCTCCGGGGTGGCCATGGTAATCACACTCACCGTCCCGTTGAGGAAGATCTTCAAGCTGGAGGCGTACCTCACAGTCCGGCACTTCGATGCCATGGCGAAGCTGATTCTCCTTACCTCACTCATTGTCCTCTACGCCTACATGACCGAGTTCTTCATGGCGTGGTACAGTGGCGAAGAGGTGGAGCGGGCCGCGTTCTGGAACCGCCTTTTCGGGAACTATTGGTGGGCTACCTGGATCATGCTGGTCTGCAACGGGCTTGTTCCCGTCATGCTCTGGTTCAAACGGGTCCGGCATTCGATCCCGGCCCTCTTCGTCATCACCCTCTTCATCAACATCGGGATGTGGTTCGAGAGGTTCGTCATCATCGTGACTTCTCTTTCCCATGAGTACGAGCCCTTTGCCTGGGGCATCTACCGGCCGTCCATGGTGGAGATGGGAATCATGGTGGGGAGCTTCGGGTGGTTCTTCTTCTGGTTCCTGATCTTCACCCGGGTCCTCCCGCCGGTGGCCATCGCCGAACTCAAGGAGGTCCTGCCGCCACCCTTGCGAGGTGCCAGGAAGGAGGGGGCAGCCTGATGAGCGAACCGAAGCAGGGGATTCTGGCTTCCTTCGACTATCTGGACTCTGCTGTGGAGGCCATCGAGGCCCTTCGTAAGGCCGGATTCAAGAGGAAGTCCATTCAGGCCTATGCCCCGGTTCCGGAGCACGACCTGGAGCACGCCTTGGGGTACGGCCAGAGCCCCGTACGAGTCTTTGCTCTAGTGGGTGCTCTTACTGGCGCCGCAACGGGATTCGCCCTCTCCATTTTCACCTCCATGAGTTGGCCGTTGGTGGTAGGCGGGAAGCCTATCGTCTCTATCCCCGCCTTCGTCGTTATCGCCTTCGAGTTGACGATTCTGTTCGGGGCCCTTTCAACCGTTATCGGGCTCTTCATCAATACCCGCCTTCCTAACTTGAAACCTCTGGTGGTTTATGATCCGGAATTCAGCGCCGGAAGATTCGGGGTCTATGTCTCCGCCTCCCCGGATAGGGTCGGGGAGGCCAGGAAGATCCTGGCGGCTCGAGAGCCAGCGGAACTCCGGGAAGACCCGGAGGGGGTGGGTCATGTTTGACCTTGGCAAGGTGACCGGGGCCCGGTTGGGACTTGTGGGTCTCCTCATGATGTCGGCGGGCTGTTCACCCCTGGACGATGTCATGGTCGGGATCTTCGGTAAGAGCATGAGGGACCAGCCCTCTTTCGATCCCTATGAAGCACCCTTGGCGGCTCCGCAAGGGTCGGTTCCTTTCGCCTCGGGGAATTTCCCGGCCAGGAACGGTGAGGTGAACGTGGGGCAACCGGAGGGTCTCGAGGATTTCCCGCCCCCCTTCACCCAGTTGGATCTGATCAACGCAGCCGATGTGGTTGTAAACCTCCCGAACCCGGTTCCGGTGACGGAAGGGTCCCTCGACCGGGGCGAGGAGCTCTTCTTGAGATTCTGTGCCCCCTGCCACGGGCCGAGTGGGGACGGAGTGTCTGGCTACATCATCCCGGCAGGGTATCCGCCTTATCCCCTGGTGTCGGATAGGGTGAGGGATTTCACCGACGGATACATTTATGGGATGATCCGAATGGGTCGGGGAAACATGCCGTCGTACGGCCATCGGATCGCCCATTTTGATCGGTGGAACGTAGTGAATTACCTGCGGGCGCTTCAGGGGGTGGCTTCGCCTCCGCTTCTGGATAAAGGAGGGGGCGGCGCCCCCTCCAACTGAGGAAAAGAGCATGGGTCAGATCCATATTCCCAAAGAGATCCCGGTTCGCTTTCTACCCCGGTCCAAGGGTGCGAATGCGTACTTTGGGATCCTTATTCTTCTCGGCTCCATTTCCTTCGTCGGGACCCTCATGCGGGATCCGGCCCAGGCTTGGCGGGCTTACGTGGTGAATTGGCTGTTCTTTACCAGTGTCGCCTGCGGCGCCTTGGTCCTGACGGCGGCCACGACCATCACGAAGGCCCGTTGGAATTGGTCGGTTCGGAGAGTGAGCCTGGCCTTTGCGGCCTTTTTGCCCATCTCTTTCATTCTCCTTCTCCCCATGCTCGGCCTTGGAGAGGAGTATTTCCCCTGGGTCGAGGCCATGGCCTACGATCCCGTGATCCAGAAGAAAGCCGCCTATCTGAATTTGCCCTTCCTCATCACCCGGAACGTGGTGGGACTGGCTCTCCTATTCGGGGGGTTTCTTTACATGGCGTATCTGGCTCTTCGGCCGGATCTGGGGCTTGTGAAGAGTGGTGGGGGGGTGGGCAACGACGCGGCCAGGGCCCGGTGGGTGGAGAGACTTACCCAGGGCTGGCAGGGGCAGGAGAAGGAAGAGGTAAAGAGTTATCAGCGGATGAACCGGATCGCTCCCGCCCTGGTCCTCCTCTACGCTGTCGTGATGAGCATCGTGGCCTTCGACTGGGCCATGTCCCTGGAGCCCCATTGGTTCTCGACCGTCTTCGGTGCCTGGTTTTTCATGGGGGCCTTTTGGGGAGGGATAGCGGCGACGGCCTGGGCGACGGTTTACGCAAAGGGGCGGGATCCCGACCTCAATAAACTCATGGGCGCGCAACAACTGCACGACCTGGGGAAGCTCGCTTTCGCCTTTACCGTGTTCTGGGCGTACCTCTTCTTCTCCCAATACCTGGTCATATGGTATGGCAAGCTGCCCTGGGAACAGGCCTGGATCATCCACCGTGCCGAAGCCCCTTGGAGCGGGTTGACCCTTCTCACCGTCGTCCTCTGTTTTGTCGTTCCCTTCGCGGGCCTCATTGGTCGCAAGGCCAAGATAACGCCATGGATTTTGCGTCTTTTCGCCACCGTGATCCTGGTGGGCCTCTGGTTGGAACGGTACCTGATGGTTGTGCCTTCCATCCACGACGGGAACCCCACGATCACTCTTCTGGAGCCTACCATCGGCTTTTTCTTCCTGGGGCTCTTCCTCTGGAGCATCCGGTGGTTCCTCACGACCTTCCCGGCAGTGCAGATCTGGCAGCCCATGGTTGAACCCGAGTCGCTCGAGGCTGAGGTGAGGGAGGCTGAAGGGGTACCGGTCTAGCGGTTCAGGTGGTGGGGAGATGACCCTCAACCTCCCCGTGGCCACCAGAATGTGGCCATAGCAGTCCCCCCTCCCGGAGGAGCCCACCCAGTTCCGTGGACGTAGCGTTCATGACGGCTCAGGGGGGGTGAATCTCAGGAGTCTTGCCGGTTCTCTCTTCGCTCTTGTTTTGCTCGGTACAGGTTCCGGTCAGCCGTTTGGATCAGATCCTCGATCTCGAACATTTTCACGGGATCGAATTCGGCGATTCCGTAGCTGATGCTGAGGCCAAAACCGGACAGGACCGGATGGGAAGCGACGCGGCGCTCCACCCTTCTTGCGTGGCTCTCGGCGCCATTTCGCGGAATGTCGGTGAGAACGGAGATGAATTCATCCCCTCCGTAACGGGCAGCCAAATTCATGGCCCGGGTCTCGCTGAGGAGAATCCGCCCGAAATGCCGTAGGATCTGATCTCCGACCACGTGCCCCAACCGATCGTTGTGGAGCTTGAAGTCATTCAAGTCGAAAAGCACTACGCTTACGTGCCGCCCACGGCGGGCGGCAGCCACCTCCCGCCGCAGATGCAGGTCCAGATGACGACGGTTGGGAAGGTCGGTAAGGGGATCGGTGAGAGAGAGGGCTCGAATGCTCTCGTGAAGTCGGGCATTCGCCAGAGCAACCGTCGTCTGATTGGCCAGGCGGAGGAGGATTTCCACCTCCACCGGCGCGATGGGTCCTTTCTGAACCTTGCTTGCCGACAAGCCGCCCGCCACCTCGTCGTCCAAAACCAAGGGAACCAGGAGAATGGAGCCGGCCCGGGTCTCCTTGGCCAGATCCAAAGGGATGAGTTGGGACTTGGACAGGTCTTCAACGATGATCGGTCTGCGGTCTCTGACCACGGCCTGATGAAGGTCGTCACTGAGGGGCCAGATGGTGCCCTCGGGAAGTCGGATCTTCCCCCCGGAGGACGCGACCTTGGCCTGACCCTCCTCCAGGAGCCACACCGTGGACCCATCGGCCTGGAGGAGTTCCAGGACGGCGTCGTTGACGGTTCGGAGGACTTCCTTCACTTCCAGGGAGCTGGCGATGGCCCTTCCTATCTCCTCGATCCGTTCGGCCTCCCTTCGTCGAGCATCCAATTCGGTGACCTGCCGCGAATTATTGATAGCCACCACGGCCAGATCGGCGATGGCTTGAAGAAGCTCGAGATCCTCGGTGCTGTACGCGTTGGGGAGGTAGCTTTGGGCGGAGAGGGTTCCCACCACTTCACCTTCGTAAAGGAGGGGAACCGAGATTGCCGACCGTGTGAGTTCCGTCCCCTCTTCTCCCAGGACCATTAGGGAGAGGTTCTCGGCGCGGTCCGTAACAATGCTGCTCTTCCCCTTCCGCAAGACATCCGACTCCGACCCCCGGTAGGTGATCTCTACGTTCCTCTCCACCCCCTGGTCGGCGTAGAAGACCACCGTGGCCAGGTCCGACTTCCGGTCGTAGAGAGCCACATAAAAGCCGGTGGCCTCCAGGACGCGGGTCGTTTCTTTGTAGATGGATCGGTAGAGATCCCCGGGGCTGAGGGTCCGGGCGAGTTTGTGGCCAATATCCAGCAGAACCCGGTAACGCTCAGCAAGGCCCGCACTGGCGGTATTCGGTTCTGCAAGGGACATGAGGGAGTCCGGGGTAAGGAGGTTTTCGAAACACCTCGCGAAAATAAAAAGATAGACCAGGTTCCGGGGGGGAAACAACAGTTTCCTCCCTTGGAGGCGACCTCAGGTCGATTCCCCTTCCTCCGAAGAGGCCCTAGGCCGCGACCGCCAATCTCGATACCCATCTCCTTCACCTTGACCTATGCGTCCCTCTTTCATGGCCCAATCCAGGTACTTCCCGATCTCGAACCCGATGGCCCTCAGGAGCCCCGCTTCCTGGAGATCGGGCTCGGCTCGAGAGATGAGGGTCCGGAGAGTCCTCAGGATGGCTTCGGGCTCCCGGGCCTTATAGAAATCGATGCGGTGCAGGCCCTCCTCCAGGGCTGCGTAGGTGTTCTCCATCTCCTCCTGGGTGGCGGGGCGGGTAGAGCGCCTGCCCCTGGGAAGGGGGCCCTCGACTTCCGCGGCGGCGAGGAATACCTCATAGCTCAGGAGGAGGACGGCTTGGGCCAGGTTGATGCTGGAATAATCAGGGTTGGTGGGGATGATGGCTGCTGCGTGGCAGAGATCGAGGGCATCGTTTCCCAGCCCTCGATCCTCCCGGCCGAAGAGAAGCGCCACAACTCCATCCCGGGCGTGCTCCACGATCCTGGGCGCCACCTCCCGGGGCCGGACATAGTTCCGTTGGGCCGTGCGGGCTCGGGCCGTTGTGCCCACCACGTACACGGCATCGGCCAGGGCTTCCCCCAGAGAACCCATGATCTCGGCCTCATCCAATACATCCTGACTGCGGTGGGCGATCCCTCCGATTCGCCAGGAGTCGAATTCGGCGGGTCGAACCAGCCGGAGCCTCCAGAGCCCCATGTTTTTCATGGCCCTGACCACACCGGCGATGTTCACCAGGTTCTGTGGCTCGTTCAGGACCACCACCACGTTGTCGAGAGGAGACGAAGTCATGCGCAGAGAATGGTCTTCCGGGAACGGGGTGGCAACCGTCTATCCCGTCGGATCGTGAGATCGATCGCCCGGTAAGCTGAGGGCGACCATGAAAGCCACTCCCGCCACCATGGCACCGCCCAGGTGGGGCCAGGCAACTCCATGGAGGTCGTAGACCACCCCAGCCAAGAACGGCCCGATGATCCGGGCAAGGGAGCCGACACTCTGGCCGATCCCAAGGACGCTGCCCTGCAGCTGGTGAGGAGCCACGCGACTGAGTAGAGAGACGATGCTGGGAAGGGTTCCACCGAAGCCGATGGCAAGAAGGGCCAAGCCCCAAAGGAGAACTCCAACGGTTGGCGAAAAAGCTATGATCAGAAGGCCGGCAATGAACGGAATGCCCGAAATCTGGATGAGGCGGGTCTCTCCCAGGATGGGCACGAGGCGGCGAACCAGTCCACCCTGCATGATGGCCGAAATCAGCCCAAGGAAGGCGAACAGTTATCCCACATGCAGTTCGTCCAGTCCGAAGCGGATGGCCCCGAATAGGGGAAAGGTGGGTTGCATGGCGGCGAAAGCCACCGTGAAAAGGAAGGAGAGGATGAGGATTCGGGAGATTCTGGGGTTTCTTAACGCGACACCGAAGTCCCTTGCCCGTAGAGGTGATCCACCCCCTGCCATTTTCTCTCCCTTCGTGAGGGATTCCGGCAAGAGGAAGAATGCCAGTATCCCGTTTCCGAAACAGAGGGCCGCGGCAGCCAAGCCCGGGGCCTCAGGCCCGATCGGTGCCAGCATCCCTCCCAGAGCCGGCCCGAATATGAAGCCGAGTCCAAAAGCTGCCCCGATGAGGCCCAGATTTCCGTTCCGGAGGCCCCGAAGCGCGATGCATAAAAGGGGAGAAGAGGAAGGACAATCCCGAACCCTACCAGGTCCAGGAAAACGGTAAGGAAGAGGATCCCGAGGCGAGTGCGGGAAGAGGGAGCCTGGATCAGCGGTCCTGCCTGTCATCCAGGCGGCGGTCGCCGTCCTCGCCATCCTCCAACTGGCCCTGGTCCTCGCTCCCCTCCTTGATGGAATGACGAAAGTTCCGGATACCCTCCCCGACACCGCGGGCAATCTGGGGAATACGCTTGGCCCCAAAGAAAAACACCACTATGCCAAACACCAGGAGGATCTCCATGATTCCAAAGCTCATGGGCGTTTAGTCCTATTGTCCAGAGGAGAAGAGGTCCCCGCTCCAGCTATTCTGCCGCAGCTTCGGCGGGGACCCTAAAGATGTGAGGAGGGCCCTCACTTGAGAAGGATCTTGGCTATGGTCTGAAGCTGCATGTTCGATGTTCCCTCGTAAATGGCCCCGATCTTGGCGTCGCGATAGAATTTCTCGATGGGGTATTCACGAGTGAAGCCGTACCCACCGAAGAGATCGACCGCAGTAGAGGAGACGCGCCCCGCCACCTGAGAGGCGAAGAGTTTCCCCATTGCCGCTTCGGTCAGAAATTCCTTCCCCGAGTCCTTCAGGCGGGCTGCGTTGTAGATCATCAAACGCGCAGCCTCGATTTCCGTGGCCATCTGGGCCAATTGGAACTGTACGCCCTGGAAGGTGCCGATCGGGTGGCCGAACTGTTCCCGCACCTGGACGTACTTTATGGTGTGATCCAGGGCCCCCTGTGCCAGCCCCACCATTTGGGCGCCGATTCCTATCCGGCCTTCATTGAGGGTTTCGATGGCGACCTTGTAGCCCTTCCCCACTTCACCAAGGACGTTTTCCGCCGGAACCCGGACATTCTCCAGTATCAACTCCGTGGTGGAGGACGCTCGGATTCCAAGCTTGTCCTCCTTCTTCCCCACCGTGAAGCCGTCGGTCCCTTTCTCCACGAGAAAGGCCGTAATTCCTTTGTATCCGGCTTCGGGGTTCACATTGGCAAAGACGATGAAGATTCCAGCCTCGTTTCCATTGGTGATCCATAACTTCTGCCCATTGAGAACCCAGTCATCTCCGTCCTGAACGCCTCGGCAGGCCAGTGCAAAGGCGTCGGAGCCGCTTCCGGCCTCAGAAAGGGCGTAAGCGCCCACGGTATCCTCTGCGAGGCGGGGCAGGAACCGCTCCTTCTGGCCATCCGAGCCCCACCGGAGAAGGGCATTGATGCAAAGCGTGTTTTGCACATCAACCAAGGTGCCTATGGCAGGATCCACCTTGGAGAGTTCCTCGACCACCAGAATGGAAGTGAAGAAGGTAGAACCGGCTCCCCCCATCTCTTCGGGAATCTCGATCCCCATGAGCCCAAGCTCGAAGAGTTGAGGAATGAGGTCGGCGTCGAGAGCCTGGTTTCGGTCCATTTCGCTGACACGAGGGGCGATCTCGCTCTCGGCGAAATCTCGTACAGCTTCCCGAAACATCTCCTCTTCTTCAGAGAGGGTGGTGAGGGCAGGGGTCGGGTCGATTGAAATCGGTTCGGACATGGGTTCTACCCTATGGGTTCGTGGTCCGGAGTCTTGGGAGGTGGCGCCGGCGGGACAAACGGTCGTCTCGCCCTGGCCCCGCTTCCGGCCTGGCCTGGATCATGCACTGCGCGCAGGTGCAAACTACCCCTGGGCCCTGGCCCGGGAAAGCGGGGGCGGTCCGGGGAATTGCCGGCTCTCCGACATGGCCTCGCGAGACACCTTGACGCTCGCTGAAAAAGACATCTATTGTGCCGGTCTGGTACCTATAGCATCTCACGGAGGAACAATGTCTGAAATTCCTGAAGGTTTCTTGTACACCGAAGAGCATGAGTACCTGAAGCCCACCGACGATGACGATGTTTTCCTGGTTGGTGTAACCGATTATGCCCAGGGCGAGCTCGGAGACGTGGTCTACATCGAGTTGCCCGAAGTGGGAGCCAGCTTCCAGAAGATGGATCCTTTTGGAAACATCGAGGCCGTGAAGGCGGTGAGTGACCTGTACTGCCCGGTGGCCGGGGAGGTCGTGGATGTGAACGCCAGCCTGGATGACGACCCTGCGGTGGTGAACTCGGACCCTTATGGTGAGGGTTGGATCATCAAGCTTCGGGTAGAGAGCCCCGATCAGATCGCCGGCCTCATGGACGCAGCGGCCTACACGTCCCTGTTGGGCGGCTGATTCCATCGGGCAGGGTATGCCCCTTTGGGGGGCGCACCCATCTGGACGTAGAACATCCTAGCTGGAGAGGGAGTCCCGGGGCCGGAGGCCACTGGACTCCGAAGCGGCTCTTGAGGCCAAATCCGGCCCTCGGCCCCGATCCGGCGAGAACGTTGGAATTTCCATCATGTCGCTGATAATAGATCCGAAGAGTGATTTCGTTCGTCGGCACGTAGGTCCGGGGAAAGCCGAGATGCAGGAGATGTTGGAGTTCCTGGGATACGCCGAGATGGAAGGCCTGGTGCAGGACACGGTTCCGGATACGATTCGGTTTCGGGAGAATCTGGATCTCCCGGCAGCCACACCCGAGCACCTCCTGTTGAAGGAAATCAGGGAAATTGCCGAAACGAACCAGCTGTTTCGGTCCTATATCGGTATGGGATACTACGATACGGTTACCCCGGGGGTCATCGGTCGAAACATCCTGGAGAACCCCGGATGGTACACTCAGTACACCCCCTACCAGGCTGAGATTTCCCAGGGCCGTCTGGAAGCCCTTCTGAACTTCCAGACGATGGTCATGGACATGACGGGGCTGGAGATCGCCAATGCGTCTCTCTTGGACGAGGGGACGGCCGCGGCTGAGGCAATGACTCTCTTCCAGGGTGAGGCAAAAGGCGATCGGGCCACTTTCTTCGTCTCGGAGCTTTGCCATCCTCAGACCATCGCAGTCGTCCAGACCCGGGCGGAGCCGGTGGGTATCGAGGTGGTCGTGGGGAACCATGAGGCAGTCGAGTTTATTGACGACGTGTTCGGAGTCCTGGTACCGTATCCCGCCTCAGACGGTCGGCTTATGGACTACGAGGGGTTCGTGGCGAAAGCTCATGATGCGGGCGCCTTTGTAGTCATGGCCGCCGATCTCCTGAGCCTGGCCCTTCTGAAGCCGCCAGGAGAGTTCGGGGCCGATGCGGCTGTCGGAAACACGCAACGGTTCGGTGTGCCCATGGGCTATGGGGGACCCCACGCTGCGTATCTGTCGGCCAGGGAGAGTTTCAAGCGGAGAATGCCCGGCCGGATCATCGGCGTTTCTGTCGACGCCGACGGGAACCCGGCTCTTCGCATGGCCCTTCAGACTCGCGAGCAGCACATTCGCCGGGAGAAGGCCACCTCCAATATCTGCACTGCCCAGGTCCTTCTGGCCATCATGGCAGGCATGTATGCGGTTTATCACGGACCCCAGGGCGTCCGGGCCATCGCACAGCGGATTCACAATCTGGCGGGAGTTCTGGCCCACGGACTTCGGCGCTTGGGCCATGAGATCGTTCATGATCGCTTTTTTGACACGGTCCGGGTTCGCCCTCAAGGGGTTTCGGCCGAGACAGTCCTCAAGGGCGCCCTCGACCGGCGCATCAACCTCAGGGACTTCGGTGACGGCACCATCGGGATCGCCCTGGACGAGGGTGTCCTTCCGGGTGACGTGAACGACCTGTTCGCGGTATTCGGAGGTGAGGGGAAGGTCACGGCCCAAGAGCTGGCCGAGGAGGAGGTTGCGGTCGAACTTCCAGCCACCTTTGTTCGGACCTCGGACTACCTTACGCATCCGGTGTTCAACCGGTATCACTCCGAGACCGAGATGCTCCGGTACATCCACAAGTTGGAGGCCAAGGATCTCTCTCTGAACACCAGCATGATCTCCCTGGGATCATGCACCATGAAGCTGAACGCCACCACGGAGATGGTGCCCATCACCTGGCCGGAGTTCGCCAACCTCCACCCCTTCGCGCCGGCGGCTCAGGCCAAGGGGTACCAGAGGATTATTGGGGACCTGGAAGGGTGGCTGGAGGAGATTACCGGGTTTACGGCTACGTCCATGATGCCCAACTCCGGCGCCAATGGGGAGTATACGGGCCTTCTGGTGATCCGGGCCTATCACCTGGACCGGGGTGATGGGCACCGGGACGTGTGCCTTGTTCCTGCTTCAGCCCACGGCACCAATCCGGCCAGTGCGGTCATGGCCGGAATGAAGGTAGTGGTGGTAAAGACCGATGAGCATGGTAACATCGATGTGGACGACCTCCGGGCGAAAGCCGAGGAGTACGCCGAGAACCTTGCGGCCATCATGGTCACCTACCCCTCCACCCACGGGGTCTTTGAGTCACGGATCAGGGAGATCTGTGACATCATCCACGGGAACGGTGGGCTGGTGTATCTGGATGGGGCAAATATGAATGCCCTGGTAGGGTTGGCTCGGCCCGGGGATTACGGGGCCGACGTCTGCCACTTCAACCTCCACAAGACCTTCGCCATTCCCCACGGTGGCGGCGGACCCGGCATGGGTCCCATCAGCTGCAACGACACGCTCGCCCCCTATCTTCCGAAGCACCCGGTGGTGAAAGTGGGTGGGGACAGAGGTACGGGACCCGTGAGCTCTGCTCCCTGGGGAAGCGCCAGCATTCTGCCCATCTCCTGGGTGTATATCCGGCTGCTGGGCTATGATGGGCTACGGAAAGCCACCGAGGGTGCGATTCTCAACGCCAACTATCTGGGGAGCAAGCTGGAGGAGCACTTCCCCATCCTCTATCACGGGGAGAAGGGCCGGGTGGCCCATGAATTCATCCTGGACCTCCGACCGTTGAGGAAGGATTCCGGGGTGACCGACGAAGACGTCGCCAAACGCCTCATGGATTACGGGTTCCACTCGCCGACCCAGTCCTTCCCCGTCCATGGTACCCTCATGGTGGAGCCCACGGAGAGCGAGTCCAAGTACGAGTTGGACCGGTTCTGTGCCGCCATGGCCTCCATCCGGGCAGAAATCGAAGAGGTCGAGAAGGGGATCGCCGATTCCGAGGACAACCTTCTCAAGAATGCCCCCCACACCGCGGCCATGATCACCGGGGGAGAGTGGACGCATCCCTATTCCAGGGAACGGGCAATCTTCCCGGCTCCCTGGACGAAGGACAGCAAATTCTGGCCACCGGTTCGAAGGGTGAACAACGCCTACGGGGATCGGAATCTCGTATGCGCCTGCCCTCCCGTGGAGGCATATTCGGAAGAGTAGAGAACTCAAAAGAGAAGGAGGCATCCATGGCCAAGCTGCACTATCACGGCCACTCCACCTTCACGCTCATTACGGATGAC
>JBDRDQ010000496.1:0-2136 GCA_043820695.1 Gemmatimonadota bacterium
GCCGGGTCGCCCTCAAAGTCCTGAGACCGGAGCTGGCCGGGTCCCTGGCCACGGATCGGTTTCTCCGGGAGATCCGGATATCCGCTGGTCTCCAACACCCCCACATACTACAGCTCCTCGACTCGGGCCAAGCTGACGGCCTTCCGTTCTGCGTGCTGCCCGATGTGGAAGGGGAGACCCTTCGGGAAAAGCTTGAGCGAGAACAGCAGCTCGATATCGATGAGGTGGTGAGGATCGTCCAGGAGGTGTCCGACGCCCTGGATCATGCCCATGAGAAGGAGGTCATCCACCGGGACATAAAACCCTCGAACATCTTCCTCTCCGGAGACCATACTTTCGTCGGCGACTTCGGCGTGGCGAAAGCTCTCTCCGTAGCCGGCGGAGAACGGCTTACTCAGTCCGGGTTCGCCATCGGGACTCCGTCCTACATGAGCCCGGAGCAGGCAACCGGGGAAGCGCACCTGGACCGCCGCTCAGACGTATACTCCCTTGGTTGCATGACGTTTGAGATGTTGGCGGGAGAGCCTCCTTTCTCAGGCCCCACCGGGGCGGCCATCATCGCCAAGCAGGCGAGTCAGGACGCGCCTCCTCTCAGGGTTGTCCGCCCCAGAGTTCCATGGGGAATCGAGCAAGCGGTGGAGAAGGCGCTGGCCAAGGTCCCGGCGGATCGATTCTCCACGGCTGCGCGTTTCGCACAGGCCCTCTCGGCTGGGCGAGAAACCCAGAACCCCCCCCAATGGATCGTTCGGGTCGCGGATGCCATCCGCCGTCGCTGGGCGTTCAGCGCTGCTCTCGGATACGCAGTCTTGGTGGCTCTCGGGTGGGTGGCGCTCCAACGTCTGGAAGGGTTCGGCGTAGTAACGGAGCCCCTTCTCGCTGACCTGACCGTCTCCCTCTTCTCTTTGATCCCCCTGGTAGCTGCCGTCGGCTGGGTTCTGGACCCGGGAATCCGGCGCGGAGCTAGTGCCGCGGGAGGTGAGGGGCCTGAGTCCTTCCGGCGCCTTCATCGTTTCGTTCGATGGCGTGGAGGTCCCCTGCTCCTGAGTGGCCTCGTCTCAGCCTGCTTCATGGTGATACTCTGGCCGGATGAGGCGGTCATACCCACTCCCGCTGATGGACCATTGAGCAGCTCCATAGCGATTCTTTACTTCCAGACTCCGCAGGGCGAGGAGGACTTGCGGTCTTTCGCCAGCCTGCTGACAGAAGAACTCATAGGGAAATTCTCCGACATTCAAGAAGCCGCGGGGTTAACGGTTTCTTCCAAGGGCGCAGTAGAAGAATCTCTGTTGCGGAACCGACCCGGCATAGAAACCGCCCGAGCGGTCGGAGCCGATTATTTGATCGACGGAAGCGTGATCAGGTCGGGTGACTCAGTTGTGGTCAAGTTCCATCTGGAGAGTCCCGAAACTGAGCAGATCCTCTGGAGGAGTGAAGTAAAAGAGAGGTACGCCAGTGCCTGGGAGCTTCCTTTGATCCAAAAGGTGGCGGATGATCTGGCCGAACAGCTCCGGAGAAGAGTTGGGGTGGAGATCCGGGAGCGGGAGACAGGCCTGGAAACGGACAACCGTTTCGCCTTCAAAGCATTCATGGGCGCAAACGAGCAGTTCTTCTATGCGAAGCGGTTGGTGTTCCAAGGCCAGTCCGGGGACGTGATCTCCGAGTTCGGAAAGGCCGAGAATGGTTACCGGGAAGCGATCGGGTTGGACCCTCAGTGGTCAGCGCCATATGTGCGGATCGGAGAGATAGCCGGTTGGAAGGTCATCTTTTTCACTGAAATGATGGACCCGAGCGACCTGACCGCTGCCTTGGAAGCAATCGACGAGGGCATCGAGCTTCTAGACCTTGCCCTCAAAAACGATCCCGATGATCCCCGGGTCCTGGCCCAGAAAGGTGAACTCCTTTTCCGGCGTGGGAGCAACATACCAGACCCCGTGGAGGCACGAGCGGCCTTGACGGAAGCCATAGAAAACCTCGAGGCCGCCGTAGAGAATGATTCGAACATGGCGAGCGCTTTAGGCACGTTGAGCCTCATTCACCTGGAGAGAGGTCAGTACCGACAGGCGAAGCTCAGAGGCGAACGGGCCCTGGTAAAAGACGCATTCCTGGAGGATGCCACGAAGGTCACCGGTACCCTAG
>JBDRDQ010000497.1:0-8318 GCA_043820695.1 Gemmatimonadota bacterium
GTGTATTTCACGAATGGCCTACCGTAGGGGACCTTTGCCTGGTTCGCATAACCGATGGCGTGGCCCGTCCCGGAATCCGGGATGCCAGCCACCAGATCCACCTCTACGTCGTCTCGCTCGGCCAAAGTCTTTCCGCATTTGTACCGGACCACCTCGACATTCACCCCCTCGTAGCTGGAGGCCGGGTACCCGTAATACACCCACAGGAACGCACAAATCTGCATCTTGTCCCCAGGAGCTTTGACCTGTTCCACCCCCTCCGGGGTGAGCCGGACAATCTCTCCCGGGCCGAGGTATCGGGTGATATTGTATCCAAGGTTTGGTAGGGCACAGGTCTCGAAGGTCACAGCCCAGGCCCCATCCTTCTCACCCGTTGTGAGGGGTGTACGGCCCAGACGGTCTCGGGCAGCAAAAATCGCTTTGTCCGTCAAAATCAGGATCGAACACGACCCTTCGATCTGTTCCTGGGCAAACTCGATCCCTTCCTCGAAGGTCCCCCCCTGGTCGATGAGGTGGGCCACGAGTTGAGTTGGATTCACCTCGCTTCCCGTCATCTCCGAAAAATGGACGCCGTTCTTGCCCAAAGCTGTTCGGACCAGGGCGTCCAGGTTGTCCACCCTCCCCACGGTCACGATGGCATAAGCCCCGTGACGGGAGTTGATCAGGAGGGGCTGATCCTCGTAGTCACTGATGACCCCAATCCCCATAGGGCCGTTCAGCCGGGGGAGATCGCCCTCGAATTTGCTCCTGAATTGTGTGTTCGAGATGTCATGAATGAACCGGGTGAAACCTTCCCCGTTTTTTACCGCCATGCCTCCCCGAAGAGTCCCAAGGTGGGAATGGTAGTCGGTGCCATAAAAGAGATCCGCTACGCAGTCCTTTCTGGAAACCACACCGAATACTCCACTCACTATCAGACTCCTGGTTCCGGGCCGGAGGGCTGTTCCGGCCTCAGGCTACCCCGGCCTCATCGAAGTCGCCAGGGGTAAGGGGAAATATGTACCTTTGTCCCTGATCGGAGTCGCAAATGAGGGCGCTGAACTGGGCCCTCCCCTTCTCCACTCGCCCGTTCAATTCAGGAGCTACGATGTGGCGTGCACCTTCATCCATCTTTCGAACGCTGGTCCTCTTGAGCTTGGTCCCTTCTGCGTGCTCCAAGCCCCCCACCGAAGAGGGGCGTCGCGTCGTGATCGACCCCGGGCATCCCTCGGAAACCAGCCAGGGCGCTTCGGGCCCAGGGGGAGCCACGGAGATCCGGGTAAACTGGGCTGTTGGGGAAAAGGTCCGGCTGCTCTTGGAGGAGCGGGGCTACGAGGTCATCATGACGAAGTTGGTGGAGGAAGAGGTGGTCACGAATCGGCACCGGGCCGAGATCGGGAGCTTCCGGAACGCTGACATCATGGTCCGCCTCCATTGTGACGCCGGGAGCCACCGGGGAACGGCCACCTTCTTCCCTGACCGGGAGGGAGAGCGGTGGGGCGTCACAGGGCCAACCCCGGAGGTCATTGCCGGGAGCCGGGCTCTTTCCGAAGCATTCCACCCGGCGGTGATCGAGGCGCTGGGGCCGGGGTGGCCCGATCTGGGGATCAAAGGAGACTCAAAGACCGCCGTGGGGAGCCAACAGGGTGTCCTCACGGGATCGATCTTCTCCCAGATCCCGGTGGTGACCCTGGAGATGGTCGTTATCACCGATCCGGAGGAAGAGGCCTTCATCGCCAGTGAGGAAGGACAGAACACGATGGCAAAGGCTATCCTGGCCGGGATCGATGCCTACTTCGCTTCCCGGGGATAAGACCTTGTTCGGTCACAGATTCTGGACTGGACGAGAGATGCGACTCCTTCTGTCCCTCCTTCTGGCGGGAATCCTGCTGATCCACAGTTGGTGGTTCTTCGGCGCCATGTTCCTGATGGCTGGGGCCTTTGTCCTGACCGGAATCTCAGGAGGTTGGCGGGACTGGTTCATCTGGGTGGGGATGCTGGTGGGCTTTGCTCTTTTCGCCGATCTCAGGGCGGGCATGGGCCCCACCGTCGAGGTTCGCACCTTTTTCCACTATGCGATCCAACTCGAGACCCTGGGCGGTCTCCTGGCGGTCCCCACCATCTGGCTTCAAGAGCACCTTCAGTCTGATTCCCTCGATGCTCTCGCGACCGCGGTTTACATCTCGTTCTTCGTTGTTCCTCAGGTCGTGGTGGTTTACCTATGGCGGACGGGAGGCCCATTCCCGCGGTACGTGGCCGCGGCGTGCCTCCTTTTCGCGGTTGCCCTTGTGTTCCACTTCCTGTTGCCCACCGCTCCCCCATGGATGGCATCGGAAGAAGGACTCATTCCGCCCATGGATCGGATCGCAGTCCGAGTTCTTTCCTCGACTTCGGCCACACTCACGGAGGGAGGGTACCAGGCATCGGCCAACGACGTCGCGGCGATGCCCTCGGTTCACCAGGGTCTCACCGTCCTGGCCATGATCGCCCTGGCAAAACACGACCCCAGAACCCGCTGGACCGGTTGGGTCTACTCTGTCCTTATGCTTTTTGCCATCACCTACCTGGGTGAGCACTACGCAGTGGACGGTGTGGTGGGTGCCGCCATCGCATGGTGGGCGTGGCGGTTGGTGGGCGCCCGGGGCGTTATCGCTCGACGAACCGATGGATCAGGGGTCGGGCGCGTTCCAATCCAAACCGCTGGGCCTCTTCCTCCCGGAAAGGCCCATGGACCATGATGGAATAGTGGAACTGGACGTCGTCGTCCTGAGCAGCCCTGTAGTTGGTCTCCCAGTAGTTGTTCATCACATAGGAGAAGAGAGTGCCTGACGGTTCGGCCTTCTCCACCCAGCCCGAGATGATGGCATCGGTCCGGATCTCTCCCAACTGGATAAGGGGGGCATCTACCGCCGCGAACGTGACCCCTATGTCGGGGTCGGAGAGATCCACCCAACGCTGCACACTGTAGTAGTTCTTGGAAGCCCCTGGAAGCTGATCCACCTCGGGTCGAAATGCCCCAAAGGGCCCGTCGATCCAAACCGTCGGGTTCTCGAAGGCGAATGGAAATCGGAAGAGGACTGCCTCAGGGTCGAGGATCCACTCCTTGGAGACGGAGTTGAGGATGTCCACTCGATCCAAACCCTCCACCAACCGAACCTCGGCTGAAAACGGTTTCTGAAGCCCCGGCGCCGGCGCCGTGATTTCCATCGACCAAACCAGGGGGCCCACCTCCTTTTGTCGGATCGTGGCTGCTCCCGATGTGACCACTTCTTCCGGATCCCTCCCAGGAACATAGAGGTACTGGTTCAGGCCACTGTCGCCCCGGGCCACGATATCCCTCCCTGAAGCCCGATGAACCAGAGACCTGATCGTCCCGGTCTCAGGATCCACATGGATGGAGTAGGAAGCCGACGCCAGAACGACATCCCCCGGGGCATCGAGCCCCTCCAGGGTCCGGGTTGGGGATTTTTCATCATCCCGGAGAGTCTCCGAACCAAGAGCACCACCCTCCTCCACCCTGTACGTTTTCATTCCCCGAGCCGGGACTTCTTTCGCCAGAAAGGCCAACTCCCCGGTGGTGAGACGTTGAGAGGGGACAGTCTCACCGCCCACCTCGAACACCCGGTCCCCGATCCGGGACAGCTCGGAAGAAAGGACAATCAGATCGGTCCGAGCCCAGTCGAACGTGTTGTGGACCTCGAAGACATTCGATTCGGTTTCCCTGCCCACCCCCCGCCCTTCAGATAAAGCATGGTCCCGGAGCCTGCCGGCCACCTCGACGGCAGCCTCCGCGAAATCCCTCTTCCGATCCCACGATGTGGTGGTGAGTTCAGCGTAGGGCTCGCTGATCGAGTTCCATGACCCCCAAGTGTGTTCGTAGAAGAGAAGGACGTTTCGCCAACCCTCCGCCAGAAGCTCCGGATCCAAAGCCACACCCCGCATCTCAGCCAGCGTCTCCGTCTGGGGAAGGGCCTCCGCCACTCGCCGGACCATTGCCGTTTCCCGGGCCGATGAGGCGGCGCCATCCTCCCAATAGCCTGTCATGTCCCCCCGGTAGGTGGGGAGCCCCTCCCCGTATCGCCCCTCGAACTCCCTGAACGCTTCGGTCGTGCCCGAGATTCGAAGGATCGGAGAGGCGTATCGTTCGTTCCAATCCCGGACCGCCTCCGCCAACCCTGGATCGGGGGGACCATTGTCGGACCCGATGTTATAGCGGAGGTACGTGATGTCGTAGGGATACTCCGTGGACACCAACTGATCCACATACCGGAAGACCTTCTCCTCATCCAACCGTGCCGAAATGCTGTCATAGCCAAGGCCGGAATGGAACCAGGCATACCCTCCGCCGGAGACCCAGGTGAGGACCCGGTCTTCGCCCGAGGGCCCCTGCCAATAGAAGGGCCGATCCCCGAGCGCCTCCGTCAGATATCCAATCCGGTGCCCGAAGTTGGGTCCGATAGAGAGGTACCGGATCCCGTTTCTGGCCATTGCCTCAACCAACCCCCAGCTGAACCCCGGAATGTCACTCACCATCTCCGACTCGATCGGAACCCCACTCCTCTCCGCCAGCTCCCGCCCGGCGTCAAAAGCGTGAAGGAGGGCCTCCTCGTTTGCCAGGCCCGTGAGGAGACCGGCGTACATCCCGTCCAACTCGATCCACCCCCGTCGGATCCCATCGAGGAGCCGGTCGGATTTCTCTCCCGGGTGAGTCCGGACGTAGCTGTCCACGGGCCATATCCCCTCCGGGTTCCATATGAACCGGGCTCCCTTCGGGAAGTCCTCAGAGTCCTCACCCAGCCGAAGTGCCTCTTCCAGGGAGGCCCACTGGATCCGCTCCACCTCGTCCTGGTGGTGGGTGTAGCCGATATCCAGGTGGGTGTGATGGAGGAGGTAGACCTCCATACGCCGGGGGGGTCGCACGGTGTAGGAAACCGTTTCTTGGTGCTCGCCAAATCCGATGTTCAGCACCACTGGTCCGGGTGAGGTCACGGCAGGCACCGGCAGCGTGATCCTGGTGTGCCCGAGTGGGACCGTGGTGTCGACCTGGCCCACAGGACTATCCAGATGAAAAACCTTTCCTGTTTCCAGGGATAGCAGGTCCAGCCGGATTGCCTGAACTTCACCATCCGGGGTCCTGAGAACAGCGGGTGCGTTTCTCAACGTGACATGAGGTTGGACCGGATCCCGAAATACCATGAACCAGGTCCGGGCTCCCGCCGTTTCCCCGAGAACCTCGAACCGGACCGGGTTTCCAGGGTCCAACCGGTCCCGGGGGATGGTGAGAAAGAGGAAGCCCATGGCATCCCCATACCGATCGATGAGAGTCACATGAAACTCTCCCCTTATTCCACCTTCCCCCACCCAAATCAGGGTATCCCCGAGCGCGGCTTGCGTAGGGTTCTGGAACTGGAGAGCCTCTCTACCATTCACCTGGAGGTCAAACTGCCTCGGCTCCTGATGAACATCGATCCCAAGCATGATTGCGAAGGTCGCCTCACCCCCGCCGAAATCAGGCGGAACGACCTGGCTCCCCCAGGCGATGGAGCGAGCCCGGTCCTCGGAGCGAACCAACAGGGATGTGCCCACAGACGGAATGGGCGAGTGGTAACTCAGGACCTCGCCGCGGAGGTCCCCGGCGTAGCCGGAAAGAAATGGTGAAGGAAGCGGCACGCGAAGGAGGGATGGGTCGCCTCCCATTTCTTCCGACTCGGCATCAGGATCCGCAGGGACGCATGCAGCCAAAACCAGGCCCACCAGGAACACCATAAAGGCCGTTCGTTTCATAGCACCGACCATGTTCGGCGACTCCACCTCACAAGGAAAAGTGAGCCTTCCTCTCCGAGTGAGGATCGAGAGGAAGACCCAAGTCTGCACCCTCCGGACCCGAGGAGCAACGAGGGGGTAGTGGCCAGTCATGAATCAGCTGACTCTCGACCCTTCAACCGGTCCCAGATCGACGCAGGAAGGCCCAACCGGGATCGTCCTCCTGAACCTCGGCGGTCCCAAGAACCTGGATGAGGTCGGCCCATTCCTGCTGGGGCTCTTCCAGGACCGAGAGATCATTCAGCTCCCCTTCCAGAAGTGGCTCGGGCCTTTCATCGCCAAGCGCCGAACGCCAAAAGTCCAGAGGCTCTATGAGGGCATTGGGGGAGGATCCCCCATCCTCGATTGGACCAACGTCCAAGGCCAGGGCATGGTGGACCGCCTGGACCGTCTTTCCCCGGAAACGGCGCCGCACACATTCTACGTGGCCTTCCGATACATCGACCCGTTCAGCGAAGACGCGCTGAAGCAGATGAAGGCCGACGGGGTCAAACGCGCTATCGCGTTCACCCAGTATCAGCATTTTTCCTGCGCCACCACGGGCTCCAGCCTCAACGAGCTATGGCGAGCTGCCGGCAGGTTGAGGATGGCCAATGAGTTCCAGTGGAGCGTCATCGATCGTTGGCCGACGCATCCCAGCTTCATCAGGGCAATGGTCAAGACCGTCCAGGATGGTTTGGGGCAGTTCCGGGAAGACGAGCAAGACGATGTACTCTTGATGTTCAGCGCTCATTCCCTGCCTCTCTCCATCATCGACCGGGGCGACCCCTACCCACAAGAAGTCGGGGCCAGCGTTCATGAGGTTCTGAAGGCAGGGGGATTCAAGAACCAATTCGTGCTCTGTTACCAGTCCGAGGTAGGGCCGGTGCCGTGGCTGGGCCCAAGCACGGAACATGTCATCAGGGAGCTTGGCGCAAAGGGTCGAAAGAGAATTCTGGTCGTGGGGATCGCCTTCACCAGCGACCACATCGAGACCCTCTCGGAGATCGACATCGAATATGCGCACCTGGCAAGATCCGTGGGCATCACCGAGTTCAGGCGGGCGCCTGCCTTCAACGGAGAACCCCTCTTTCAGGACGCCTTGGCCGAGATCGTCCTGGACCATCTCAGGAGTGGAGAGGCCTGCTCCTCCCAGTACGGCCTTCGGTGCCCGGGTTGCACGAATCCCCAGTGCCGGGACATTCTGAATCCGGCCGGCCACCACATTCGAACACCGTTGACTGTCGGGTAGGGGGAACTCCACCCCAGACCGTAACGAAAAAGAGGGTCGTCATGCCATTGGATCGAAGAGATTTCCTGCGTAGCGCTTGTGTTGTCGGGGGTGGCCTGGCCTTGGGGGGAGATTCGGTGCTAGGCGCAACGCCCGGCGCGGCCGGGACCGGTCCGTCCTCAGAGAGGAACCATGGGCACAAGGTGGCCCAAGGCGCGGCAAAACGCCTCCTCATCCTAGGTGGCACTGGGTTCATCGGCCCCAACATGGTCCGTTACGCGGTGGACCGTGGTCATGAGGTCACCATCTTCACCCGTGGACACTCGGAGGCCGACATCCCGGACGTAGAGCATCTCATAGGGGATCGATCTGGTGATCTTGGCGCCCTCGAGGGCCGAAGCTGGGATGTGATTCTGGACAACAACGCCCGGGACTACCGCTGGGTGGAGCTCAGCACAAACCTCCTCCGGGATTCGGCGGAACACTATCTGTTCGTGTCCTCCATCTCGGCATTTTCGACAGCGGACATGGATCTGGAGGGAGTCGTCTACCCCCTTTCCCAACCCATCGTCGACGAGGACGCTCCCCTCTTCTCAAGACCCCCGGACTTCCAGGAGGGTCAGGAAGCTCCCTATGGCCTTTCCAAGACGCTGGGGGAGCAAGCCAGCGAGGCAGCGTTCCCCGGCAGGGCCACCATTGTCCGCCCTGGACTGATCGTCGGACCCGGAGACCCTACGGACCGCTTCACCTACTGGCCGGTGCGCATCGACCAAGGGGGTGAGGTTCTTGCCCCTGGTGACGGCTCCGACCCGACCCAGATCATCGATGTGAGGGACCTCACGGAGTGGATCGTACGCCTGGCCGAAGAGGGGACGACCGGCCGGTTCAACGCTACCGGCCCAGGAACCAGGATGTCCATGGCCGAAATGCTCCACGGGATCAGGGCCATCACTTCCGCACCGGTGAGCCTCACCTGGGTGCCCTTCGGTTTTCTACAGGAGAATGAGGTCCTGCCCTGGTCGGACATGCCGGCCTGGATCCCCAACGATCCCATTACCTTCGTGAGCGTAGAGCGGGCCGTGGCGGCGGGTTTGACCTTCCGACCCCTCGCCGATACCGCCCTCGACACCCTTCGTTTCCACAAGGCTCGCCCTGAGGAAGAGCGAAACAACATGCCGGCCGGCATCTCCCCCGAGCGGGAGCGGGAGATCCTTTCTGCATGGCACGGGCGACAGCGATAGGGCCCCTGTGGTGAAGATGGAGAAAAAGCCCGGACCTTGAGGCTCTCCCTGGGGGACCTTCAGCC
>JBDRDQ010000498.1:0-2146 GCA_043820695.1 Gemmatimonadota bacterium
TCAGGTCCATGGCCGTGACGTGTTGGTCCACGGAAGGGAAGGTTTGGCCGACGTCGGCCTCGATCTCGGCCCTGACGCCGACGGTCACGTAACTGACTCAAGCCGATCTTTGACAGTCCCAAAATGCAAGTGATGCTTTGATAACGGGTTACAGAGACGCCCGAGGGCGTTGGCACTACATATTCGCTTTCTGGTCCTCTCGACGGCGCCTCAGCCGTCTTTCCCATCGGGCTCCTCGAACCGGAGTGCTGGCCCCAGGGCCACCCCCACCGCCTGCAGCGCACGACCCGCATCCCCCTTGGGCACCGTGCGCATAATCACCTGTTGGTTGTTCACGCCCTCAGCCCGGACCTCCTCCAGATCGTTGAGGTTCTTGCGTAGGCGGTCCCATTCGTAGTTGAAGCCCCGGGCCTGCATGCGTTGCCTGAGCTCGTTCAACAGGACCAGGGCCAAGAAGCTCGAGAACACGTGTCCGCGGATCGTGTCGTCGCGCTGATGGTAGATGGGCCGGGTCTCCAGCACTGACTTCACATCCCTGAACAACGTCTCCACCTGCCAGAGCTCCTTGTACTTCAGTGCCACCTCCGCCGCGTCCATCTCCAGGTCGGTCTGGAGCACCCAGAGCCCATCGAAGCGTTCTTCCGCCTCCGCTTTCTCCCAGTCGATGCCGAAGTGGGGCTCGGTTGCCTTTAGGTACTTCCGGTAGCCCTTGTTGCCCACCAGGCTCTTGTCGCCCCGGTCCAACTGCTTCTCGAGGGAAGCCAGGATGGCCTCCCGGTCCTGTTGGTCCTTCCAGGCCTTCTCTTCGTTGTAGCACACGACGTAACGGCGCTTGTCCACCCACACCTCCTTCACCGCAAGCGGCGCCGGGTCCTTGCTGGTGAACCGGGGGCCCCGTACCTCCTGGAAAGGACTCGGGTCAGCCAGCACCACCTCCCGGATCTCCTTCACCGCCCGCATCCGCGCCCCCAGCACATAGTGGCAGGCACGGTCCGGTGCCTGGAGCTCCGCCAGCGTCTCCTTGCGGATCATCCCCCGGTCAGCCACGATGCACATCTCACCCACGCCGAACCGGGTCCGCAATCGGTCGACCACCGGCACCAGCGTTCTCACGTCTGTGGTGTTGCCCGGCCAGAGCTCACAGCAGATGGGCCGGCCTTCGTTGTCCAGCACCGCGCCCCCAACCATCTGCCGCAAGTCGGGCCGGTGGTCCTTGCTCTTCCCATGGCGGCCCAGGCTTTGACCCCCCGCACCCTCGAAGTACAGCGAGGTGGTGTCGAAGAACACCAGATCCAGGGCGCTGAAGAGGTCACGCCGATGGGCGAAGAGTCCCTCCTCGACGCGGTCCTTCTGGGTACGGGGGCCAAAGGGTGTGGCCCCAGCCTGTTCCTTGTCCGGCAACGCTTGGCCCAGCCAGGCCATGGCCCGGTAGAGGTGATGAAGATCGAGGGCTTCGGTCCCTTCGATCCGGTAGCTGTGGCGCCAATGCTCCGCTGCCCGGTCGCTGCCGGGGGCGAAGAGGCGGTGGAGCACGGTCAGGAAGACGGCCCGCTCAACATCGAACTCGAAGCCACGGCGCCGGAGCAGACCGCGAAGAACGCCCCTGATCCCGGTCTCTTCCCAGAGCCTCTCGAAGAGCAGGGAGGGCCCGATCCGGATGGCATCGACACCCTCCTGGGCCGTGCGGCCCTCGGAGCCGATCACGGCGGTCGCGTCGGAGAAGCGGGACAGCGACCCGATGAGGGAGTCGAGTTGGCCGTTTTCCCGGAGGCGGTCCAGGCGTCCCAGCGTGCCGAGGACCTGCTGGCGTACGCGCCCATCGATGCGAGTGTTGTGGACGATCTGGAGGTATTCGTAGCGACCGGACTTCTTAATGCGCGGAAACATAGAGCGCCTCCTGTAGGACACTACCAGAATATGGGTCCGCAGGAGGCAAAAAGCAAGGACACCAATATAGTTCAGTTGGGACGAAATGTCTCGTTTGTGGCACTACAAAAGGATAGAGTATGAAGGCGAGTTGTTGTGGCACAAGGGCTTTCAGCGCCGCGAATGTCTCCAACTGTCAAAGATCGGCCAGACCAGGCGGCGGATCGTGTCCAGATGCGCTCGGTGGGTTTCCCTCTTCGCTGCGACTCCGTCCTCTAGG
>JBDRDQ010000499.1:0-5037 GCA_043820695.1 Gemmatimonadota bacterium
GTCGAAGTACCGGCGCAGAGGGTGCTCGGCGAAGGTGGGGGCGGCGCCGGTCTGAACGTTGGATGTCAGACAGACCTCCAGAGGGATCCGGAAGTCATTGACGAAGCGCTCCAGCGCCGGGTCTTCCAGCAGTCGGGTCCCGTGGCCGATTCGGCGGGCGTGGCATTCGTGAACGGCCTGGGCGATGGAGCCGGCGCCGTCGCCTTCACCGGCATGGATGGTCAGGCCCAGGTTGTGGCTCGCCGCGTACTGGAGCGCCTTCAGGTGCTCCCTGGCGGGGTTTCCGGCTTCCGCGCCGGCCAGGTCGAATGCCACCACGCCCTCGTCCATGAGCTCCACGGCCAACTCGGCTAGAGCCAGGGAAACCGAGGGTTCCATCGTCCTGATTCCACAGACGATGAGGCCGGTCCGAATCCCGAACTCGGCCTCCGCTCTGGCCAAACCTCGGAGTGGGGCCGCCACCGCCTCTTCCAGAGACATCCCCTTCTCGGTATGGAGAATGGGGGAGTAACGGACCTCCAGGTAGCGAATGTTCTCGGCGGCCGAATCCTCCGCCAGCTCGTACGCCGTTCGCTCCAGCGAGCCGGGGGTCTGCATAAGGGAGAGGGTGACGGCGAATTTTTCGAGGTACCCTACCAGGTTTCCTGAGTCGGCAACCCGCATGGCCGTAGCCAATTGGGAGGGTTCAGAGGCCGGAAGAGGTAAGCCCAGGGCGGAGGCCAACTCCAGCATGGTGGTGGGTCTGAGGCTCCCATCCAGGTGGACATGAAGCTCAGCCTTCGGAAGGGCAAAGAGTTTTTCGCGAGTGAGCTCAGAGCTCATGGAAGGAGTCCCGCATCAACAGCACTTCACCTCCGACGGCTTGATGAGCCCTTTGTCCAGATCCACGAGAGGCGCCGGATAATCCCCTGAGAAGCAGGCGTTGCAGAAGGGCCCCGCCTCTCCTACCGCCCCGTCCATTCCCTCCAAGGAGAGGTAGCCGAGGGAATCCACGCCCAGGAGCTCCTTGATCTCCGGAACGGTGTGGCGGTGGCCCATGAGCTCTTCCTTGGTGGGCATGTCGATGCCGTAATAGCAGGGGAAGCGTACCGGGGGGCTGGCAATGCGAAGGTGAACCTCCGAAGCACCGGCTTCCCGGATGATGTTCACCAAACTCCCGCTGGTGGTGCCCCTGACCAGGGAATCGTCGACGACCACGACCCTCTTGCCTTCCAGGACTCCCCGGACCGGAGCGTACTTCACCCTGGCGCTGAAGTCCCGGTCTGCCTGCGAAGGCCGGATGAAGGTCCGGCCCACGTAGTGGTTTCTCAGCAGCCCAAGCTCGAAGGGAATCCCGCTTTCCTCGCTGAAGCCAAGGGCGGCCGAGTTCGCGCTGTCGGGAACGGCCAGGACCGCGTCGGCTTCCACCGGGTGCTCCCGGGCGAGCTGTCGCCCGAAAGCCCTCCGTGCCCGGTCCACGCTGGGTCCGAACACACTGGAATCGGGGCGGGCGAAATACACCAGCTCGAAGATGCAGGGTGCCTGCTGGATGGCAGGTGCCAGGCTTCGAAGCGGCTTGATCTCCGAACCGTGGAGCTTGAGGACCTCGCCCGGATAGATGTCCCGAACGAACTCCGCCCCGATGATGTCCAGGGCGCAGGTCTCACTGGCCACCATGTATCCGTTCCCCTTTTTGCCCAGACTCAGAGGGCGGAACCCCCTTGGATCCCGGACGGCATACAGGGTCTCACCCACTAGGATGATGAGAGAGAACGCTCCCTCCAGATAGGTGAGGGCGTCGTCGATCTGGCCTTCAACCGTGTCATGCCTGGAGCGGGCGATCAGGTGAATGATCACCTCCGAATCCGAATCGGTCTGGAAGATGGCTCCCTCCTGAACCAGCTTATTCCGGACTTCGTGGGCGTTGGTGAGGTTCCCGTTGTGGGCGATGGCGAGGTCGCCCTGAGAGTACTTGACCATGATGGGCTGGGCGTTGGCGAGCTGGCCGCCCCCGGCGGTGGAGTAGCGAACGTGCCCCAGCGCCGTGTTTCCCGGGAGGCCCTCCAGCACATCGGCGTCAAAGACCTCGGCAACCAATCCCAGGCGCTTGTGCAGACGGGCCTCCCCCTGGTGCACCGTGCAGATCCCGGCCGATTCCTGGCCCCGATGCTGGAGGGCATAGAGGGCAAGGAAGGCCATCTCCGCGGCCCAGTCCATACCCGTGACTCCAACCACCCCGCACTCATCCCGTGGGGACTCTTCCAGGAGATGGGTGGAGACCGACTCTGCCTTCTTTGTCATGTTTCGACCTCAGGGGGACCATCTGGCTGTTCAAGTTCCTCCTCCTTCTTTCCCCGGGGCCTGGGCCATTTTCTCCTTCCTTTCCTGAACCGCCCCGGAGCCACATCCCGGTAGTCGACATCCCGCAATTCCGCTCCCGAATCGTCCTCTTCCTCCTCTTCGTCGAGGAGGGGATCCCGCTCCGGCAACCGGTCCCATAGTCCAAGAAGCACGGCCTTCAAGAGGCCCCAGGAGGTGTAGAGGACCAGGGCTGGAAAGAAGTAGTAGCGGGGAACGGTGAGGGCCAGAAAGAGGCCCCCCAACACGAAGGCTGTGTTGAAAAGCCCACGTCCGGTCCGGAAGCCGATCCTGGGGACCAATGCGTACGGAACATGGCTAATGAGAAGGACCGAGAGGATCACGGTCACCACTCCCATGATGCTGGACCATGGCAAATCCCCGAGCTGGGCCTGGAAAAATGGGGTCTGGCTGAAGGGATAGAATGTGGCCAGGATCATCCCGGCGGTAGGGGAGGGAAGACCGTGGAAATGGGTTTTGGCCTCTCCCCCCTGCTCGACGTTGAAGCGGGCCAGTCGCAGGACGATCGCCGTAACGTAGGCGAAAGAGAGGATCCAGCCCCATGCGGTATCCGAGAGATAGAGCTGGTAGAGGATGAACGCCGGGGCCACTCCAAAGGAGATGGCATCCACCAGGGAATCCAACTCTGCTCCGAAGGCCGATCCGGTTCGGGTAAACCGCGCGATCCGCCCGTCGGCAAGGTCGAGGATGGCTGCGAATACGATATACCATCCGGCCCAGATCAGGTCGCCCCGGGCTGCCGTCACCAGCGCGTAGATCCCGAAGAAGAGGTTTCCGAGGGTGAACGCCGAGGGAAGAATGATGATTCCCTGCCGAAGTTGGGGCCTTCTCCGCCGCCTTTCGACGGGTGCCCCGGAATTGGTTTTCCTCAAACCGTCCCTCCTTCCATGGTCCTGGGGACCCTTGCCAGGGCCGTCAAGCCTCCCTTTGTCCGGTCTCCTACCCTGCATGTGACCTCCCACTCCCGGGGGATGAAGAGATCCACCCGGGATCCGAATCGAATGATGCCGATCCGGCTCCCCTGGGGGACCAGATCCCCCTTTTCCGGATCGGTCACGATTCTTCGGGCCACCAGGCCGGCAATCTGTCGGACCATGATCCGGTGGGGGCCGGCCGCGATTCCCAGGGTAGCCTGTTCATTGTCCTCGCTGGCCTTGGGTTTCCATGCGAAGGCAAACCCCCCGGGCTTGTAACTCTTGAGCCCTACCCGGCCTGTGATAGGGGCCCTCTGGACGTGCACGTTGAATATGTTGAGGAAGATGGATATGCGGGTGGCCGGCTGCACAAAAAGATCGGGTTCCTCAACCTGTTCAATCTGGATGACCCGACCGTCAGCCGGGGCCAGGACCAGCCCATCTCCGTCTCTGCGCCGACGGACGGGGTTCCGGAAGAAATGGGCGGTGACTCCGGTCAGGAGGCCAAAAAATCCAGCAGCCACCAGGAGGCTGGTGTGCAGGAAGGGGCTCGCCGCAGGGGTCAACGCACCCCCGACCCCCGCGAGGCCGGTCAGGACCAGGCCCGGGAGGACAAAGGGCCAACCTTCCGGGGCCATTCTCAACATGCGGGCTCCTTTTTCCGGGTCACCCGAATCTCCCAATGATTCAAAGTACCCGCTATCCGAACCGTGGCGGGATGTACTTGTTCAGCTCAGTTCCCGTGAGCCGACGGAAAATCTCCAGATAACGCTCCGTACTGGCCTTCACGACTTCAGCTGGAAGGTCAGGGGGAGGAGGCCTCTTGTCCCAATCGGGGAGGCCGTCCAGGTAGTCCCTGATGGGTTGCTTGTCCAGGGAGGGTTGCCCCCGGCCGGTTTGGAAATGTTCCCGGGGCCAGAACCGTGACGAATCCGGGGTCATGACCTCATCGATAAGGATGAGCCTACCGTCCGGGAGCATGCCGAACTCGAACTTGGTGTCGGCCAGAATGATCCCGCGGCCCTCGGCTGTTCTCGCGCCGAAAGCGTAGATTTCCAGCGCTCGGTGCCTGAGCTCGTGAGCCAGATCGGAGCCCAGGAGATCGACGACGGCATCGAAAGAGATGTTCTCATCGTGGTCCCCCTCCTGGGCTTTGGTGGCGGGAGAAAATATGGAGGGCTCCAACCGCCCGCTTTCCACCAGGCCCTCCGGGAGGACTTCCCCTGCGAGAGTTCCCTGGCTTCTGTACTCCTTCCAGGCCGATCCCGTGATATAGCCCCTGACGACACACTCCACCAAGACCGGATTCGTTCTCCGCACCAGCATGGAGCGCCGGGCCCATTGGTCCTGGCTTCCTTCGAGCTCCGGAATTTTCTCCAGAATCTCCTGAGGGGTGACCGAGATCAGGTGATGGTCCTGCATGGCTCCGAGCGTTGAAAGCCACCATGCAGTGATCTGAGTCAGAACTTCACCCTTCCGGGGAATGGGCTGAGGCAGCACCACGTCGAAGGCGCTCACTCGATCGCTGGCCACCATGAGGAGCATATCGGGGCCGGCCACATAGACGTCCCGAACCTTCCCCTTGCTCAAAAGGGGGAGGGGGAGGCGGCTCTCATGGAGCGCCGAGCCATTTCCGGACAGAGGGTCAAACTCGGACATCGGGGTCTCCAATAGCTTGCGTTGAAAGATCGGAATACCGATGAAGGACGGGATCGACCCATTCTTCCAGGAATCGATCTACCTGTTCCGGGGCGCGGCCTACGAA
>JBDRDQ010000500.1:0-25703 GCA_043820695.1 Gemmatimonadota bacterium
GATCCGCCGCACCCTCGCCTGGGGATCGACCCTGACCCTCCTGGCCCTCTGCCTCGCTGGTCCTTCCTCCCTGAGTGGCCAGCGGGTGGCCGTCCCCACCCCCGAGTCGGTCCTCGGCTACACCCCCGGGGCCGACTTCCACCTGGCCGACTATAAGGACGCCCTGGCCTACTTCCGGCGCCTGGACGAGGCCAGCGACATGGTGCAGCTGGTTGAGGTGGGACGCACCACCTCCGGCCAGCCCTGGTACATCGCCGTGATCTCCAGCGCCGAGAACCTCAGGAACCTGGACCGCTACCGGGAGATTTCGTTTCGATTGGCCCACCCGGAAGGGCTATCCAACGAGGAGGCCCGGGCCCTGGCGCGGGAAGGAAAGGCCATCGTTCATATCGACGGAGCCGTCCATGCTTCGGAGGTCGCTGCTCACCAGCATACCATCCAACTGGCCTACGACCTCCTGACTGGGGAAGACGACCCCGAAATCCGGGCCATACTGGACAACGTCATCTTCATGCTCTGGCCTACGCTGAACCCCGATGGCCAGACCATGGTCGCCGAGTGGTACCTCTCCAACGTGGGCACACCCTACGAAACGTCGCCTCTTCCCGAGCTCTATCAAGAGTACGTGGGGCACGACAACAACCGGGACGCCTACATGCTCAACATGGTGGAATCCCGGGTCATCGGCCGGACCTGGCGGGAGTGGGAGCCCCAGATCGTGTTCGTTCACCACCAGACCGCTCCCTTTCCCACCCGCATCTGGCTCCCCCCATTCGATGAACCCGTGGGGAGCCGGGTTCACCCTCTCATGGCCCGAACCGTGAATACCCTGGGGATGCTCATGGCCCAGGCACTGGAGGAGCGGGGCCAGGTGGGGGCCACCCACATGGGGGTCTTCGACGCCTGGTATCCGGGGTACATCGATTACCTGCCCATGCTCCAGAACGCGGCGGCGTTCTGGACGGAAACCGCCCTGTACAGCTACGCCACCCCACGCTTCTATACGCCCGCCGACGTGATCGCCGGCGGCAGGGACCTGCGCCCCCAGTCCCTCTATTCCAGCCCGTGGCCAGGCGGATGGTGGCGGCTCAGGGACGCCGTGGAGTACATGGAAACGGCCTCCATAGCAGTTCTGGATTTTGCCGCGAAGTTCAAAGACGACCTTTTGTACAACCGCTACCAGGCTGGCCGGGACGCCATCCAGCGGTACTCCGAAGGCCCTCCTTACGCCTACTTCATCCCCCAGGAGCAGAGGGATCCGGTGGCCCCGGTGGAGCTACTCAGGCGTCTCGCCTTCAACGGAATTCGGGTTTTTCAGCTCGAACGCTCCGTGGTCCATGAGGGGACGACGCACGCGGCCGGGAGCTGGGTGATCCCCATGGACCAGGAATTCGCCGAGCTGGTTCGCACGCTCCTCGAGGTCCAGGAGTATCCCGACCTGCGGGAGTACGAGGGTGGCCCCCCCAAACGGCCCTATGACGTCTCGGGTTGGACGCTCCCCTACCAGTTCGGGGTCCGGGTGGTAGAGGCTTCGGAGCCCCTCACTCCGGAGATAAGGAGTGCCCTGGCCCCAGTCCGAGGGGAGACCCTGGATTGGAGAACCACCGACGAAATGACCGATGGCGCGGACGCGGCCCTGTTCGACAGCCCCCCCGGGCTGGGTTTCAATAGCGACACGGTTGCCGCCGGGATCGTTCCCCTACCCGGCTCCATCCGTGGCGGAGGGTCGGCCATCGCCGTGAGCCCTTCCCAGAATAACGCGTTCCGGGCCGTGAACCGTGCCTGGAAAGGCGGCGCAACCGTCCGGTTCGAGCCTGGCGCGGCCCAGGATGGCAACCCTGATTCAGGCGGCCGCTTCGTCATCAGTGGGCTGGGTGGAGCCGCGGCACAGAACCTCGTCAGGGAGCTCGGCCTCCGGGCGGAGGGTGCCGGAAGCGCCGGCCAACGACTGGCCCCCCCCAGGATCGGGCTCTTCAGGCCCTGGCAGGCCAGTATGGACGAAGGTTGGACCCGATGGCTTTTGGAGCGATACGGATTCGACATCATCAGCCTCAGGAACGCCGACATCAGGGCCGGGTCCCTTTCGGATCGTCTCGACGTGATCATTTTGGCGGACTACGGAGCCCGAACGATCCTGGAGGGTCATGGCGAGGGGTCCATCCCCCCCCGGTTCGCTGGCGGAATCGGGGCCGAGGGGGTTCGGGCCCTCGATGAGTTTGTCTCGGGTGGCGGGACGTTGGTTTGCCTGAACGGGAGCAGTCAGTTCGCGATCGACGAGCTGGGCCTTCCGGTCCGGAATGTCGCCGCCGGTTTGAGGGGGGATGAATTTTCCATCAGTGGCTCCATCCTGGAGATCCTCACCGATCCATCTCATCCGGTCATGGCTGGAATGCCGTCCCGGGCCCCCGTCTTCTTCTCCCGGAGTCCCGTGTTCACGACCACCGAGGGCTTTGAAGGCGTGGCCCTGGCCAAGTACGTCGAGGCCGGGTCTTCCCTCCTTTCCGGCTACCTGCTGGGGGAGGAGTACTTGCACGGCTATGCGGCTGCATTGGACGTGCACCATGGGGACGGCCACGTGATCCTTCTCGGGTTCAAGCCGCAGTGGCGGGGTCAGCCCTTCGGAAGCCTCCGGGCCCTGTTCAACGCAGCCCTCTTCCACGGCCCGCACGCGGACGAAGCTAAGGGGGCAAATGGCTTCTGGACGCCTCCGGAGAAGGAGGGAGAGGGAGGGTAGGGTTTTGGCCCGAGAGCGACGGGCGGGGGACTCTCCCCGCCCATCGCCTCCCTTTCCAAGCAGGTCCTTCGCTGAAATCAGTTGCTGGCCGCAGGCGACTGTTCTACAGTGTCGTCATGACCACCTCTCCCCCAATCCACCTCCGGTCCGAGGCCGGGGCCCCTGACCGTATCGACTTCACCTTTACGGGTCCTTTCCGCTTCGGCAGGGACCCCGAGTGTGAGGTCCAGCTCCTTTCTTCCCAGGTGAGCCGTTTCCATGCCGAGGCGACGCCATGGGAGGGGGCCTGGTGGGTTCGGGACCTCGGCAGCACCAACGGCCTCCTTCTCAACGGTCGAGCGGTAGAGCAGTCACAGCTACAGGATGGAGACCGGCTTCAGCTTGGCCGGGGAGGCCCCGTTCTGGCGATCCAATTGGCCCCATTGCCGGAAAAGCCCTTGCCGGATTCTGCCAACCAAATCCCCTCAACCCCTGGCAACGATGCCGTTGCCCCGTCCACCGTGCAGGCCCCAACTCCTGCCGCCGGAAGCATCCCCGACTCCACCCCCGGGGTGGAGAGAAGGGCCGCCCGGAGGCTCTCCCTCTCGGAGGTGGAGGAGAAATACCTGAGTCCGAAATCGGCACAGCCCGCCGGCCAACACACGCAGATGATTCGGGTGGCCTACGATCGGATAAGAAAAAAGGAGAGCCGGAAGAGTTCCCTGATTCTCGGCGCGGTACTGATCCTGCTCGCGGGCTCCGTCACCTATGCCCTCTTCCAGAGGCACAGGGTCAAGGTGCTCGACCAAAGGGCCGCAGAGGTTTTCCTGACCGTGAAGTCCTATGAGGTCCAGCTCGTGAGCCTCCGGCAGCTGGCGGAAGACTCCGGGTCCCCCGATCTGCAAGTGCAACTGGCCAAGATCGACTCTCTTCGGAAGGAGGTCATGGCCGATTACGACGGATACGTCCGGGACCGGGGGCTCTACCGTAAGCTGGGCTCCACGGAGGAGCAGCTCATCTTTCGCACGGCACGTCTCTTCGGAGAGAGCGAGTTTGCGGTAAGCGGTGGGTTTGTCCAGGCGGTCCAGGAAGAGATCGAAAGGTATTGGCTATCTCCGGCTGGGCGGAGTCGATTTCAGGAGGCGGTGCAACGGGCCGAACAGAACGGCTATACCGGCAGGATCGTGGACGCCCTGAGGAAACATGGGGTGCCGCCGGAATTCTTCTACCTCGCCCTCCAGGAGAGCGATTTCAAACCGGACGCGGTTGGCCCCGATACCCGCTGGGGACGTGCGAAGGGCATGTGGCAGTTCATCCCGTCCACCGGGGAGAGGTACGGCCTCGAGACCGGTCCTCTGAGTGGAACTGCCCAACCCGACCCGGCCGACGACCGGCAAGACTTTGCGCTGGCCTCGGAGGCGGCCGCCCGGTATTTGCGAGACCTCCATGGGGTTCTCACCCAGGCATCGGGCTTGCTGGTGATGGCCGCGTACAACTGGGGAGAGCACCGGGTCGCACCCCGGCTCGAGGGCCTTCCGACGCCCCGGGACGTCTTCCAGGCTGAGTTTGCCGAGGTACCCGCCAACCCGTCCGCCCGGAACTACTGGACCTTCTTGAGCGAGTACGGGGACCGGATGCCCGACGAGACCAAAGGCTACGTGCTCAAGATCTTCTCCGCTGCGGTCATTGGTCAGGACCCCAGGCATTTCGGCTTCGAGTTCGGGAACCCCCTGGAGCCATGGGGGAACTAGGGGCCCGATCCGTCCGAAGAAGGCAAGCTTGCACATCAGGCGCCAAACCACATCTTTCAAATCATAACATCGGCCCCCCTGGTAGAAATCCACTGTCGGCAGGATCCTCGTGCTTGGGGCCTGAACGCCTGGAGGTTACACCATGAAATGCGGCGCCCCCCTTCGGTTCTCCCTTCCTTTCTTCTTCTCCCTATTCCTACTTGCCGTGGGGTGTGCTTCAAGTGCCCCCCAATCCGGAGCTTCCGGCTCCGAGGGGATGCGGCCATTGGGTGAAGGCAGCCAATCCAGCGACCCATCGACCGTCTCCGCCTCCCGGGATCAGGAAGGACAGGACCGGCCGGGTGTGGCTGTCTGGCCCTTCTCGAACGGGGGGTCCTTCGGGCCCGACCCCTGGGACTACGAGGCCCTGGGCATCGGCCTCCAGCAGATGTTGATCACCGAGCTCTCGCTGAACTCCGGCCTTCGTCTAGTGGACCGGAGTCGCATCCGGGAGATGATCGAGGAGTTGGAACTGGGACAATCAGGCTATGTCGACCCTGAAACCACGGCGAACGTCGGGAAGCTCGTACAGGCTCGGTACATGATCGTGGGGAGTTTCATCGATGCCAACGGCACGGTCCGCCTGGACGTCAGGATCGATGACGTGGAGACGGGAGAAATCCTCGTGGAAACCGCCGCCAAGGTCCAGGACGACCGGGAGAAACTCCTCGACATGGTCGTAGAGCTCGGCGTAAAGATCGTCGAGGCCGCGAATCTCCCACCCCTACCGGCGCAGGTGGTCCAGGAGCGGCAAGCCTTGGATTATCCTTCTGCAGCCATCCAGCTGTACTCCAGGGCCCTGAGACGTGAGGAACGGGGTGACCGGGAGGGTATGGCGGAACTCCTTCGGCAGCTCACCTCTGACTTCCCCCAGCACATTGAAGGCCGCCAGATGTTGGAGCAGTACGGGATCGGGAACCCAGGGCCCCCGGATGCCCCACCTCGGAGGATTCCATGATCCGAGAGGTACGTTCCGTGAAAGGCCTGGTGATCTGGGCCCTTCTTGCCACCTCCGGCTGTGCGACGCTCGGGCCCCGGCCAGTGGGGACGGAAGATATCCCCTCCCTGCAGGAGAGGGCGGCCCGGGAGCCCGCCAATGGTGAGGTGCACCTCCTCCTGGGGGCTGCACTGGCCGCGGATGACCGCTGTGACGAGGCCGTAACCTCGGCTCGCCGAGGGCGGGCCTTGCGCCCCGAAGACCCCATCGGGCCCCTCATCATCGGAGAATGCCTGGAGGAGGCCGGGGAGTACGACCAGGCCCTGAACCTCTACGCCCAGTTCCTTTTTGAGCAAGGAGACGCGCCGGGAGCTCAGGCGGTGGAAGGAAGAAGGACCATCGCCCTTCAACTCAAGGCCCGAGCCATGGCCCGGGACGCGGTCCAGAACGAGGAGACCCTAGCCCCCGCCGAGCCGGAGACCGTGGGGGTGCTGCCCTTTGTCGTGGACGGCGATTCGGTCTACCACACCCTGTCGGTGGGCCTTGCCCACATGCTTACTACGGACCTGGCTCTCCTCCGTCGGTTCCCCCTGGTGGAGCGAGTCCAGCTCGACGCCCTCCTCCGGGAGCTGGAATTGGCTCCCGAACTCATCGACCCGGCCACGGCAGCCCGCACCGGTCGCCTGATGCGGGCTTCCCGCATGATCCTTGGAACGGTGAGCGTTCCCTCGGGTGCCGACACCCGACTCGGGGGAAATATCGTGCTGGAGACCGGTGAGCTCACCGAGGCCCTTGCGACCGAGGGAGCGCTGGGAGACATCCTGTCCTTGGAGAAGGAGTTCGCTCTCCGGATCGCCGAGAGTCTGGGTTATCAACTCAGCGAGGCTGAACGCCAGCGGATTCTTGAAAACCAGCCCGCCAGTCTGGCCGCCTTTCTGGCCTTCTCGAGGGGGTTGTTCGCCGAGGGTCTCGGAGACTACGAGGCCGCCGCGGCTTTCTATGGTGAGGCCCTGCGTGCAGACCCCCAGTATGGGGATGCCCAGGTTAGGCTGAGAGGCGCGGCCGGTGTGGGGATGGGTCAAGCCCAGATCGCCGGGCTCACTTTCCCGACGGAACTGGGCCCCGGGGCTATTGTGGGAGTCGACCCCATGGTCAATACCCTGGCCAGCTCCATTATGGACATTGCCTCCCATCAATCTGAAAGGGCGACATTGGACGCTGGTTCCATCGGCACCATCGTCGATGTCCTCATGGAGGGCAGCGAGATCTTTCCGCTTCTGGAGGCCATCATCACCATCATAATCCCGATTTCACGATGACGCGCTCAACGGTGGTCTGGATCGCTCTGTTCATACTGGCTGCTCCGGCCTCGGCCCAAACCCAAAGCGGGGGGAACACGGCCTTTCTCTACGAGCATTACAGCTTTGAATCGGGGCTGGCCTACAAGGCCGTTTCTGAGCTCACCCTCCCCCTTACCTTATCGACATATCTGAGTAATCGGGCCAGTCTCACCCTCTCAGGTGGTTTGACAAGGGTGAGCCTGACTGGAGATCCGGCGGAGGGGCTCGAAGACCAGGAGATCTCGGGCATCATCGATACCGAGGCCCGGCTGGTGGTGGATTTGGTGCCAGACCGTATCAACTTCCTGGCGACAGCGGTTTTGCCCACCGGGATAGAAGCCCTGGAGGTGGATGAGGAGGCCATAATCTCCGCCCTCTCGAGCCAGGTCATCGGCTATTCCACGGCCCGGTTAGGCGGGGGCGGTCGGGTAGGAGCGGGCCTGGTAGGAGCCTTTCCGGTGGGAGAGATGGCTCTGGGCCTGGCAGGGACGTACACCCATTCCCTCGCCTACAATCCGGTGCTGGGTCAGCCCACCGAATGGAAGCCCGGAGGGGAAATCAGGATCCGGGCGGGGCTGGAAGGAACCGTGGCACCGCAGAGCTATCTGCGGGTGGCCACCATCTTCGCCTCCCGGCAAGCCGACCAGCTCGGTGGGATAAGCCGGGGTGGAGTGGGCAACCAATTCCACATATACGCAGCGCTGAATCAGGGCCTCGAATCCTCCTCCCTTACCCTTTATTTCTTCGATTCCTATCGTTCCGCACCACAGATCGAGGCCACCTCCCTCGGGGCCGTTCAGGTGCCGAAAGGCAACCTTCTAGCCCTGGGGGCAAAGCTGGAAATCCCCGTGGCCCGGGAGACCAGGCTAATTCCCAAGGCCGAGTTCCGGCGCCTCTCGGAAGCGCCGAGGGACGCGATTGGAGACGGAAGCCTCGACTCAGCCGGCTCGACCTTCAGAGTGGGGGCGGACCTGAAGCACCCGTTGAATGAACGGTTGGCTCTGGTGTTGGAGGCCAATGGGTTGTTCGGGAGCGTAGGCTCCGGAGATGGCTTAACGGTGGGAGTCACGGGTTTCCGTGGTGGAATCCACCTGGAGTACCGGCGGTAGCTGAAGAGGGGATTCCGAGGCCACGCGGGTGGCTTCGGAGCCCCACCCCAATCTCAGGAGATCCCCCTGAGGAAGGCAATGGCCCGGTTGGCCGGCACGGCGAATAGCGTCCGCTCGCCATTAACCACCCGCCCACCGAAAAGAACCCCCACGACCTTCCCCTCCCCGTCGAAGACCGGACTACCGCTGGACCCCTCCACCCCATACCCATTCACCTCGAGCATATCCGGCCTCACCGCCTGGACGATCCCCGCCGTGAGCGTGGTTCGGGCGACGCTCCCTTCCGCACCCTCGGCCGGGTCCGCTCCACCCAAGGGAAAGCCGATCACCCCCACCCCCTGACCCGATTGGACCGAACCCGGTCTCTCATTGAAGCCCGAAATCGTCGGGACCTCACCGACGATGTTGTCGACTTTCAACAACGCCAAATCTTCTGTGATTGAAGTCGCAAGGACCCTGGCCGGCCATACTTGTCTCGAGTCGGCGAACTGGATGGCAATCCGCTGGGGGTTCCGGGTTCCGGAAGTACCTGCAACCACGTGACGGTTCGTCATGAAGGTGGCATCGGATCGCACGGAAAAGGCGGTGGCGGTAACGACCTCCCCTCCGAAGTCCACGAAGACCTTCGCCACCGCCCTTCGGTTTCCAGCCTCGATGGCATCAAAGTCCAGATTGGCCGCCAGCTGATGCCGGACCAGCGCCACCTGAGCCTCTTGGAGCTGGACCCTGAGGATTTGGGCCTCCTCGGAATCCCCGGCTTCCTCGGCGACCTCGAGATCGTAACGCACAGCCTCGAGGTTCCGCCTGGAATCAAGAAGGGCGTCATGAAGTCCCTGAATTCGACCCTGGAGGGCTCCTGCAGTCTCGGCGCTGGCGTCGAGGATGCTATCGATCCGTTCCTGCATCGCCTCGACCTGCTCCCGGTACCGGCGCCCCTCCCTCACGAAGTAGGTGGCAACCAGAATCACGGCGAGGAGGACAACCGACAGAAGCGCCACCGGCCCTCGTACCCCTCTCGGCTCACGCATCCCACCGCCGATCCCCGGCGGAGGGCTTCCCACGGTCTCAGGGGCGGGGGCCACCATCGCCTCGGCCAGAAGGTGAAATTCCAGAAGGGGGCCACCATCGCCCAACTGAATCTCGTCCCCGTCCTGAAGATGAACCGGGCCCGTGAGCCTTTGACCGTTGACGAATGTCCCGTTCAGGCTGCCCAGGTCCTGGATGAACCAGTGGTCTTCGCCCTGTGTGAAAGCCGCATGGCGCCCCGATACGTTCAAATCCTGCAGGGGGTCGAAGCGTAGGTCCACATCCTCGTTTCGACCTACGATGACCTCCCCAGATAGGGTGAGCTGGCTCCCTGCGATGAAACCCGTCAGGACCGTGATCCGGGCGCCAACCATGGGCTTGCTCACCTCCCACCACGGGGTTCTTTCAACCCCGGTCCGTCCAACCGAGCGACGATGACGGTGATGTTGTCAGGTCCGCCCCGGGAGTTGGCTAGCTCCACCAGATCTTCGCACGCCACGGCAGGGTCATGGCACCGGCCTACCGTGTCCCGGATCTCCTCTTCAGTGACGACTCCGGACAGTCCGTCCGAACAAAGGACCAGCGTGTCCCCACGGAAGGCTTTCCGGTGAGTGAGGACAACATCCAGGGTGGGACTCGGCCCCAGCGCCTGGAGTATGATGTTCTTCCCGGGGCTCATCTCAGCGTCGGCCTCCGTCAACTGCCCCTCGTCGATGAGGCGTCGCGTCAGAGATTGGTCCTTGGTGACCTGTTCCACCTGGCCGTTCCTGATCAGATACCCCCTGGAGTCCCCGACCTGGGCGAAGGTCAGATCTCTCCCGAGAACACCCACCGCGGTAAGGGTGGTGCCCATACCATGGAGGGTCGGCTCAGCGAGAGATCTCTGGTGGATCTCCTGGTTCGCGCCCTGAATGGCCTCCTCCAGGAAGGAGCTGAAAGCGCGGAGATCGGTGCGCCGATCTTTCACCCAGGTGGAAACCATTCGGTCGAAGATGACCTTGGTCGCCATCTGGCTGGCCACCTCCCCGGCGGTAGCGCCACCCATCCCATCTGCCACAACCAGAATGGACCCCTTCTCCCTAAGGGTGTGCTCCCGGACCTTCGGAGTCAGGCTCGGATCGGGGGGAGAGAGGTCGACCACCAGGTAGCAGTCCTCATTGTGATCCCTGATTCGCCCGACGTCCGTCTTGGCAAAAAGGGAGATTCGGACCGGTCGGTCGCGGAAACCCAAAATGTTCATCCCGACCCCCCGCCGCATGCCTCCCGCGCCACACGGTAGGCCTCGCTCGCCGGCTCCAACTGGACGGCCCGGTCCAACCAGAGGATGGCGGCCTGGCTACAGCCCTCCAGACTCACGGTATTGAGGCCGATGAGCCACGCAGCGTAAGCCCGTTCACCGTCGCTCAACGCTCCTGCCCGGTTCCAGCAGGCCAGCGCCCCGTCTCGTAGCTCCTGCCGGGAGGCGTTGGGATTATCCATGGCCACCTCGAGGCGATCCAACACATCCATTACCGGATCCGGACAGGTCGGGGCTTGGGTCTGAGGCGGCTGGGATCTCGTCGAAGCCCGGACCTCCACCGTCACCTGGTTCCATGCATCCGCCACTTCGGCTCGAATGACCGCAGAGCCGGGAGCCAACGCCCTCACCACCCCAAGGGCGTCTACGTCCGCAACCGTGGGAAGGTTGGAACTCCACCGGAGACCCGGGTCCAGAATCAGGTTCTCCTGGGCATCCGTCACGTTGGCGCCGACCTGCTCGGATCCCCCTGGTGCCAGCCTTAGGGAGGAAGGAACCAGGATCACTCGCGCAGGCGGCCCAGGGGCTACCTGCACGGCCACCCAGACCGTGTCGCCATGGAGGATTGCCAGTACGGATGTGGCCCCAACCCTCCCTCCCATCACCGTCCCCGATGTGCCGACTCTGGCCACCTCCGGATCCTGACTGACCCAGCGTACGTCTTGGGATCCAGAGCCCGTGTCCGTATCTCCCGTGGCTGCCGTCAGAGTCAAACTCTCCCCTGAGTTGAGGAAGGCCGAGGTTGGGCTTACCGAAAAACCTCCCTCATCGGAGGTTGACGCCCCGCCAAAGAAGTCCAAACCTCCGAGGGCGAAAAACAGCAAGACGCCAAAGGCCAACGCACCTCCGACTCCCCCCCAGATCAGCGCAGGGGATTTCCTGGGGAAGCCTCCGCCCCCTGGCGGTGCCGCAACCTGAAGAGGAGCGGCGATTCCAGCAGCCGCGGGCGGGTGGGAACCCACGGAGGGGACCTCCGGTGGAAGATCGGCCAAAGGAACCCTGACCGTCTCCGCCAGCTGTGGCACCAAGCCCATGACGGCATCGGAGAAGGCTGCCGCCGAAGGAAATCGTTTCTCGGGCTCCCTCTCCAGGGCGAGGTCCACTACCTCCTGAAGGGCGCGGGGGTAGCCCATACCCGGCCGGGCCTGGTCCAGGCTCGGCGGTGTCACTCCCGGATCCAAAATCAACGAGAAGAGCTCGGCCTGGTTGGTGGCTTCGAAGGGACGATGGCCCGTCAGGATTTCGTAGAGCACCACCCCCAGAGCGTAGACATCGCTTCGTTTCTCAGGCTTGCCCCGTAGGAGTTCGGGACTGGCATAGTGCACCGTGGCCGCCACAAAACCTGGTTCGGTGAGATCCTGGCTCGCTCCTCCCCCCACCGCTTTCGCGATCCCGAAGTCCACGATCTTGACCCGCTCGGCCTCACCGGGGTCTCTCGTGACGATGATGTTGGTGGGTTTGATATCTCGATGTACGATGTCCTGGGAATGGATCGCGGTAAGGGCCTCCGCGACCTCCTTCACAACCAATGCAGCCCGGCCCAACTCGAGGATACCACCCCTCTCCTCCTGGACCTCCCTGAGAGTGGGCCCCCGCACCAACTCCATGGCGATAAGGGTGAGGGCCGTGGCCGAGTCCGGGTCGTAGGCCTCCACATAGTTGTAGATCCTGCAGACGTTCGGATGGTCGACCCGATTAGCCGTAACGGCCTCCCGCCGCAGCCGCTCCCGATCGACAACCAGGTCCCTGTTGAGGATCTTGACCGCGTCCAACTGGCCCTCGGTGATGTTGTCCAAGGCCAGGTAGACCGTTCCCATCCCCCCTTTCCCGATCCCACCCAGAATCCTGTATCCGCTAATGATCTTACCGGCAAGGCCCCGCTCGTCTTGGAGATCGACCTGAGGGACGCCAGCCTCACACCGGGTGCAGTGCCGATCCCAAGGCCTACCGCAAAACGGACATGAGTTCAAAGTGAAGCCTTCCATACCTAGGTTCGGGGATCACCGGCAGTGAGGAGCCCTTACGTGCTGGCCTTCAAATCTGACCTGGCCACCTCGCCGGTCTACTGAGACCACCTGGATCGGGAAGACGTCGGATTCCAGGGTGCCGCAGTCTTCAATCACCCTGTACATGACGACGAGTTCTTCGCCCCGGCGCTCCAGCCGGTCGATCTGGATTCGATCCCCGGGATCCATCCGACCGCCATTCACCATCACGAGCATTTTGGACTGAAAGTCCATGGCGGGAGCTTCGGCCTCTCCTCCGGTGATCTGGCCCCACATCTGCCGCCAGCTGTTCGCATCCCGTATGACCATTTCGGCCACCTCGGTCATGTGGGACTCATCACTGTAGTAGAACTGGTCTTGAGAAATGACGTTGATGGGAGGCGGCAAGTTCTTCCCGCATGACAGGAGGAAGACGCCCATCGACAACGTCAGGAGCTGGAATGTCCGTCTGGTGGCCATGATTCAATCGCTGTTGGAGTCAGAAACGAATTCGACCCCGGCCGGCCGGAGCCTAACGGCCGCCGGCGATGCGGGGTACACACTGCATATCTCTCATCAGGGTTGTGCTGAATACCGGCGGAAGCCGACCCAGATCCACGACTGCCGCCACGGTCCGCTGCGATCCACCCACCTGCCAGCGAATCGTGTGGGGCTCTCCCGGGCTCCTCCAACCACTGGCCCCGGCAAAAAGGCGGAATATCGCCCAAGGGCCGCGGAAGGGCCCGGCTATCCGCACATTCTGTCCATCCACTAGGGCCGTGAGTTCGACTTCCGAGCTGGCAGTCCCATCCCATCTCATCACCAACGTTCTACAGTCCAGTTGTGTACAGATGGTCTGCCTTCCGTTGACCTGAAGGGATATTGACCCCACGCCATCGGAGCTTTCGGTAAGAGATGGCCGGACGGAGAACTCCACCCCAGGGGTTTGAGCTCCCTCCCCGAAGATGGATTCCGAGAATCTCCGGGCCTGTCCATAGAATTCGAGGAAGGCCGGATTGATCTGGACGGAGGACCCTGCCCGCTGCCGGTAGATGGGGCCGCTCCGCTCGATGTAGGGATCCAGGGCCACCCCCAGGTTCCAGACAAGGCTCACACCCCGCTGGAAGGCGGCAGCAAGATCGTCCATGTCAGGCTCCGCCGTGGCGGAGCCTTGGAAGGGGTATTTGGATCCTACGCGCCGGTTGAATTCTGTGCAGAATTCGGCGCCCTGCCGGTTGATCTCGGAGGGTTCCACTCCTCTCACCAGAGCCGCTGCATTCTCCACGGGTTGACTGAGAAGAGCCACCATGGAATTCGCCACTTCCCGGCCAGCCGGCTCCGTCCCCATCTCTCGCCGGATCAGCCTCACCGCGCCCTCGGCCTCGGGAATCTCCCTGAGGCTGATTTCTCCAGCCCGCACCATGGTCTCGCTCCCCTGCGCCCGGTCCATTTCTTCCATGGCCGACTTCAACCGATCGAGGGCATCGAAGTATGCGATGGCCGAACCGCTGAGGCCCAAACGGCCTGTGGAGTCCCTGGGAACGAAGGCGTCGAGGGGAAGGAACCCCTCCGCTTCCGCCTCACCGCCTACGAAGGCCGTGTTCGACGCCACGCTGAAAAGCTGGGTCAGCGGAGAGTTATCGCCTGCGAGATCCGCTAGCTTTCGGGCTGCGTCCCCGGGGCCTTGGAAAGCCGGTACGTACGCCTGGTTCAGGAGGACCCGCCACTGGTTTCGGTACTCCAACTCGTACAGTGAGTCGATACCCATGGCCACCAACTCCGGATCCGGGAGGGTAACCTGACCCAATACCCACTCCTCGGCCTGGAGGATGCTGTCCGGCCGACTGAGCTGCTCCTTCACGTATTCCCTGCCATCGAGGGAGAAGGCGCCGGGCACTTCCGTCCTGGTCAGGAGAGCCGGGGAGGTGGATCCGAAGGAATGACTGTCGATCCCGAAGCCCCCATGCAACTGATTCGCCTTGTTCATCAATGAGACATAGAACGGTTGCACCGCCCCCATCCTGGAGAGGAAATCCCTGGTCCTGACGATGACCCCCTCATCGGCCGGAGGGTTGGTGAACCGTTCGTTCGATACCAGGTGCTTCCCGAAGAAATCGAACTGAAGCTGCGCCAGGGAATCGTCCACCATGCCGTTGGAAAGACCCCAATGGCTGCCCAGGACTGCCGAGAGAAGTGCCGGGTCACTTCTCTCGGGGTTTCGAGTGGTGATGAGGTAGGCTCGCAGGAGGTCGTACGTCTCGAGGTAGTCGCTCTCCCGATCCGGAATGTTTGGGAGAGCTCTCAGGTCGAAGACGACTGAATCCAATGCCGGCGAAAGGAGGAGCGGAGAAAACCGAGCGGAATACTCGTCCAGGACGACAGGATAGAGTCGCGGACCCACGTAAAGCCCCAACCACCCGCCGAACCTGAGGGGGGGACCCGACAGGGCGTAGTTTCCGAGAGCGTCGGCGTCATCCCTCAAATCCTCCAACCGCACAAGAGCTTCCGAAACCTCCGACTGGGTTCCGGCCAATGGCGATACACCACTCAGGCCGACCAGGGCCTCCTCGGCACGTGACTGGAGCCCGCGGTTTTGTATGAAGGCGGAGAAAAGGAATGGGGTGAGGATGAAAAGAACGAAGAAGGACACTCCTCCGAAGAGCAGCCGACGGCCATAGCTCACCCTCTTACCACCGCGCATCATCCCGAGGGCGATGTCGTCTACGAAAACGACATCCCTGAACACCCTCGAGAGGAAGAACCACTTCTGCCTTCGGGTCGGGTGGCTGGCCGATTCCAGCACTCGGGGCGCCGCCGCCATCGCCAGCGTCCGCGCGTCGAAAACGGCGGTGGCTCCTCCCAGGGGCGCCGAGTCCACAGGCTTCGGCGCCGGAGCCCTTCCGGAACCCTCCACCACCAATTCTCGCCGGCCCGAAAAGTAGAAGCCCCGAAGGAACGGACTCACCTGCAACTGACTCGGCTTGCAGAGCTCCACCATGAACTGGGATGCCAATCCGCTGAGCTTCCTGAATTCCCTGGGGAACTCATAGGCCCTTGCAGCCCTGTCTCCCCCACCTCCCTGGTCCAGGTATTTGAGACGTTTCAGAGCCAGTGAGCGGAAGAGGTCTCGGAAAGCCTCGGCCAGAACCTTGGATTGTGTGTCACCGTAGGAGGCGGCTCCACCCGCCGGCACCACGGGAAGGGTGGCGCCCAGCACCCGCCCCGTTTCCTCGTCCGTGAGGTTCCAGAAGTAGTCCTCGAAGGAGGGGATGGTGTCCGCTTTGGTGAAGAGAACATAGACCGGAATTCTTACACCAAGTTTCTGAGACATCTCCAACAACTGGGTACGTAAAGCACGGGCCCAGGCCATGAGATTCTCCCCTCCGGCCCCTCCCCCAACCAGATCCTGACAACTGAAGCAAACAACGGCCGCCCGGGGCGCCTGGGATCTCCCGGCCAGGATGGCCGCCAACAACCGCCTGGGGAGAATCCTCCTTACGAGTTTCGCCCAAAGGGATGGGTCCTGGGTGAGGCTTCCTCCCGCCTCTACCAGGACGGTCCCGTCGGAGTACCACGCATTCACACTTCCCGTAGGCGGGAAATCCCCTCCCCTGGCCTGGTCCCCGGCAAGCTGCTCCGCCGAAATGTCGGAGCCCAGTACCGAACTGGATTTGGCGCTTCCGGGCGGGCCCAGAATGACGACCACCGGGAGTTTCTCCAGGCCGGGTCGCCGCGCCACCGCCAGGCGTTTCTTGATCTCCCCCAAACGGACATCGAGCTCCTCCACCTGGGGAGCCTGAACAGGCACATCTTTCCCCGACCGAAGTCTCTGCATGAACCAGAAGACCGCACCCCCAACGATGGCCCCAAGGGCAGCGAATCCCATCCAAAACAGGCGATAGGGCCAGCCCTGAAGGCCCAGTGTGCTGGCCAGAGCCATTCCCAGGCCCATGAAAAGGGCAACCGGAACAGCTGCGATGAGTCCGACTTTCAGCTTCGGTTTCATGCTCGGAACCTGTAAGAATGCCGAATGGACAAGCTCAGAAGCTCACCCCGTCCAGACGCAGGATGACAAAAAAGGCGAGCCAGAGGAGGCCGAAAAACAGGGATACGGCTGCAGCCGAACCCGCTATCCATCGAGTAACCCGGTCCATCCCGGATGAGGTCCCCACCGGCGGGGGCGAGCTCCAGGACGGCGAGAGGTCACCCCACGCACCCCGAATCCTGACGATCTTGTCTCGGCTCCTCCTCTTGAAGCCGTCCAACTCGCTCCTGGCCCCGGCAGCGTATCTGCCCTGGAACCCTAAGGATAGGCAGAGAAGATAGACCTCGATCAGGTCCCCCAGTTCCTCCGAGTCGGCCTGGTTCAGGAGGTGCTCGAGGTTCGAAAAGAATGCCTCCCCTCCCAGGAACTCGCCGAAGATCTCCTCCTGCAAAGGCCGCCTGGGCCACTCCGAGAACATGGGTTGGGGGGAGTTGAGAACCGACTCGTCCAGAAAGGCGATGACCGCGTATCCGGCCATGGTGACGGATTCTTCGGAATACCCGGCTTCCGCAGCTTCCCGGGCGGCGTTGGAAAACCATCTCTTGACCCTATCGCGGAACACCACCGGATCACTCCCTACCGGTTTGTCCACCCGAAGACGGCAGATGACCGTCAAAACCTCTTCTAGAAATAGGGCCAACATCCCCCGCCGTTCAGGAATGGCGGGAGAGGTCGAAGCCAGGCCTGGCGGAAGAGGGGGTCCCATCGGAGTCATCTAGGCCTCCCTGCAAGATCGTTAGTCGAGAAAATTTGGGAAGAAGAATGGCAGCATCCGACGCACGGTCGCCGGCATTGGGCCCTCAAGCGCATTTGGCCCTCAAGCCTCAGAACGCATGACCACCGTGAGTTCGAGCTCCGCCTTGATGAGCTCATCCGGTACCCAGATTCCAATCTCCTTCGATTCTTGGATCGCGGGCCAAAGGGAACCCGTCCGTTTGATAAGGAAATACTCCCAACCTACCCTGGGCGCCAACTCCCTTGGGGGCCGGGTCAGGTGTTCCAGCCGAAGGCCGGCCATCCCGCTGGTTCGCACAAGTACGGGAAGGTCCGCCTTGGAAGCGAACTTGACCTTGGTCGAGACGGCCTGGATCACCCTCGAAACCGCCTCTTTTGACCGGACCCCGAAAATCCATTGAGCATCGTCCGGCAGCATCTCGTCCCGGACCGAGCCGGTGAAGACGGACGGAAGGTTTCGCTGCTGAATCGCCACCTTCACGCATGTGGTGGGAAGGGTAACCTCCAGATGCTGCCGGATGTGTCGGTCGAGAGTGTTGAGACAGTCTTCGAGCCCCTCGTGATCATACTTCGGTACCGATCCAGGCTCGGAACGAAGGGAAAAGGTGCACAGGGCGCCGGCAAGGCGGGCCAGCTCGGAATAGAGCTCCTCGGGATGGGCCCTTCGCTTCTCCAGAAGGTGTCTGAGGGGCGCGATCCCAGAGTGGATGGCGTGGGACAGCCAAAAACTGGCCAGCTCCCGGCCGCCATACTGGGCGAAAGTGTCCCCGGCCGGATCCCGCTCAAGGGAGAGAGTCTCCGCCTTCTGCTCGAGAAGCTGGATCAACTTGGTCAGCAGATGCATGATCCGGGGGTTGCCCCCGACTTGAAGCGTGGGGCCGATGAAATCGGGGTCATACATGAAGCGACCCGCACCATCCCTCTTGATCCGGGCGATGGGAAGCACGACGGAGTCGTCATCCGCCTCGGAGGCCAAAACCAAGCTGAAATTTTTCTTCCCAAGAACCACGGGCTTCTCGTCCAAACCCGTTGTCTCGTCCGGCAGGGACCGCGTCACGGCAACGTATCGGCGATCGGGAAGCCCCTCCTCGGAGCAGTTAGCGGACCCTGGGCGGATGGGAGGCAGCGACAACACTACTATCCGCTCGCTATCGGTCGGGAGGAAATCGGAGGTTATATCGATGGGAGCGGGGGACTCGTCGTTTTCCGGAAACTGAAATGGAGTGCCGTCAGGCATGACCCCCCTGGCATGGGTCACGGAGACCGTGCCATTCAGGAGTGCGTCAGGATCGAGAGCTGAGGCAGCCAGTCCGTATGGCTTGTAATAGAGCTCGGTGAGGGCGAAACGAATCGACTCCTCGAAGTACCTGCTCTGGCTCTGAAAGTGATGTTGCGCGAGGTGCATTCCCTCGTTCCACACCACCTTGGCATGCCGCGTCATGAGTTCTCCAGATCGGTTACCTCAGGGACTTGGTCGAATCGAGTCCGGGTGAGGGGAAACCCCGAGGGCATGGCGACTCCCGATGAAATCGCCTTTGCCCACATCGGAATCCCCAGATAGATTATAGGCTTGGCACTTCCGCCGCATCAACCATCCGTACACTTGTGGCTCCAGGCGATTGGCGACCACAGGTTGTCACCGGAATCATTTGAGAGTGCGAAAAGACGAACTTTTTGAGAGATTTCCTCCCCTGGGATCCCTCTCTACCGGCCCCATCCCCAACTACCCGGCTGCGGGAGCTGGAGGGCATCCGATCCAGGTCCATCTCATCAGCCGCCAGGCGCCCGTCTTCAATCAACTAGCCGGCCTCATTCAAAGAGCCCAAGCCCATCCACCCAGCAACCTTTTCCAGGTCCTGCAACTCGAGGATGAGATCGCCATCGTTACCGAGGGCGTCCCGGTTGGGATGGGATTCGAGGATTGGATCCGGGAAATCGTTGGAGAAGACCAGGCCCCGGTTCCTCCAGCGGAGGAGTCTCCATCGGCTCCGGCAGCAGAAAGCTACACCCAGTTCTTCCGGGCCCCAATGGAGGCCCCTGCGCCACCGCCATCTGCGCCACCGCCATCTGCGCCACTGCCATCTGCGCCACCGCCATCTGCGCCACCGCCATCTGCGCCGCCGCCATCTGCGCCGCCGCTACCCATGGCGCCACCTTCGACACCGGCAGCCGCCGACCCCCCGATGCCACCCTCGGACTACTCCGAGTTTTTCCGGGTGCCCGTCGCCGGTGATCAGGAGGCCAAGGTGGTGGAACCCCACAGACCCCCTCCGGCTCCCACCCCACCACCACCCTCGGTCGGGCCACCCCCGCCCATTCCGACTCAGCACACGGCTCCACCACCACCGCCACCGACTCCACTCGGGACCGCACCGCCGCCGACCCAGACCCCTTTGGCCCAGCCGCCGAGTGCCACGCCTCCGTATTCAACGCCTCCCACCCGGACGCCGCCCGCGCCCCCTCCGGCTGGACCCTGGAAAACGTCCGAACCGCAGGCCCCGGAGCCCAATGGCGACAGCATCACGGCCGAGTTTCGAAGACCCATGCCCCCCTCGCCCCAGCAGCGGGATCCCGGCCCCGTCCGAGATTGGGCTTCCCCACCGCGTGGGGCCAAGCCCCACTCGATTCCGATGGGAGATTACCTGGCGCGACTGGAATCGTCCTCCGACGCCCCTGTGTCGCGGACTCCGCGCCCGCCCCCCCCACCCACAACACCTTCATGGGGAAGCGGAGGCGGCAGTCCGTTCAGCCCGCAGGGAAGGGAAGGCCCGTCGGCTCCTACCGTAGTGGCCAGGGTCCCAGCTCCTCAGGGTGGCGGCACGACCCCACAGCGCCGGTTTCGGACCCGGGACCTCGTCATCTTTGGGACCATCGTCGGACTGGTGGTCGTGGCGGCCGTGGCGACCATCCTTGTGGTTCTCCTCAAGGCCGGTTGAGGTTCCCTTCCACCCGCCTATTTGTTCGAAGGAAGGACAGCCACCAACTCCAGGGACGGCTCGCGGATTGCTGCCGGTACGTATGCCGCCAGCTTCATACCTCTCAGAACCTCCTCCCACTCTTGACCCGACGTGTCGATGAGGAAGTACTCGTAGTCCAGTTTCACGGGAATCGCACTGGGAGGACTTTGGACATGGGTCAGCGCCAGCCCCGGCAAACCTCGACGGTAAAGATTATCGAGATGATCGGCTGCCCCTACCTTCACCAACTCCAGGGTCTTCTCCGGGAGGCTGGTCCGGTCTGCCTCGGAGCTCACCGCTAGATACATCTGCTTTGCCGATAGAAGTGAGCTTTCCAGGGCAGCCGCATACACGAAGGGTTTCACCGGGCGTAAAACGATGGCCCGGTAATTCTGGGGCACCACCGTTTCCAGGAGGGTCCTCAGGCGTTCGTCCAGATCCCCGAAACAAGAAGACAGATTGGCGTGGTCATACGCAGGCAGGGTCCGGGCATCCCCTTCTTTTGAAAAAGTCGAAAGAGCTCCTGTCAACGCGAGCATCGCCTCGTAGAGACGTGCGGGATGGCCCTGCCTGACCTCGAAGATGTGCCGGAGGACCGGCAGATAGGTGTTCACCGTATAGAGAAGCCAGAAGTTGGCAACGTCCGAGATGCCGAAATCGGCCAGATCCTGGCCGCGTTGCCTGCGAGTCCTCGAGAGTTCCGCGCTACGGGCCGAGAGGAGCTCCACGAGGCGCCTGGCGATGGCCATCAGGAAGTGCGTCGCGGCGATCTCCACGACGGGGGGCACGAAGTTGGGATCCAGATCATAACCGCCGTCTTCGGTTCGAAAGACATTGGCTGCGGGCAGCAGGGCACTCCCCTCCAGGGATTCCCCCTCCAGGAGGATCCGGAGGTTCTTCCGGGCCACCTGGATAGGCTTTTCGGCCTGCCCTGTGTTTTCGTCCCGGTGAAAGACGATCTCGGCTGAGAACCGTGCATCCGAGCTGTCCTCATTCACCGACACGTTCCGCCCCCCCGGCCGGTACTCTGAGATGGCGAGGTAGGCCGTGAGTGACTCCTGGTCCGGCTCCCAACTGCCTTCCAACGGTCGAGGCTTGGGCAGAGGATCCGCGCCCGGCATCTCGAAAGCCAACCCGTCCGGGAAGAGCCCCTGGGCGGAAGAAAGGGCCAGAACACCGCTGTCCAGCATCTCCCTGTCGATCTCCAGGGTCGAGAAACCCCATGGGTTTGCCTGAAGCGCCGACAACTGGAAGGACAGAAGGTCCTCGACAAAGCGATCTTGCAGCTGTAGGTGTTGCGGAGTGAGCAACACACCCTTGGTCCATAGGACCTTCTGCAATTGGCGCATAGAGGGGCGACTCCCGTGGAAGAGAAAGACAACAAATACAGAGTCTATCTGGATGGGGGGGTTGGGCAAGACCCCTATGATCCAGAACCCATGGCCCCTGACCCCCAGCGCATGGGGGAGGTCCCCTTTTGCCTGGGGATCGTCGGAGACTTTTCCGGTCGACGAAGCCGGCTGAAAGGCGGCGAGGACCCTGACCTGGCGGGGCGTCCACTTCGACGGGTCACTCCCGAGAATGTCCTGAAGCTGGCAGGTCTGAAACCGGAGATCGTCCTGTCAGGGCTGCCCGAGGGGCCACCCCAGCTTCCCGTCCCTTTCTCCACCATGGATGATTTTCATCCCGACCGGCTCTATGACCGGTTGGACCTTTTCCGCAACCATCGTGATGCCCGAGAGCGACTCAAGGCCGGTGGCGTTGCGGTGGATGACGAGCCAGAAGCCCCAGGCTCCGGGCTGCTGGACGCCGTCCTCGGTGAAACCGAACGGGAGACCCCAAAAACCGGGTCCGACCTCGAGGAGGATCTGGACGCCTTCATTCGTAGGGTGGTCAGGCCTCATGCCGTGAAGGCGGCCCCCGACCACTCCGGGCGACTCGAGGAACTGGATCGCCAGACCAGCGTTTTGATGAGGGCTTTGATGCACTCCCCGGAATTCCAGGAGTTGGAATCCCTCTGGCGTTCGGTGGTTTTTCTTCTGTCCCTGGCAGAGGTGAGCACGAACCTCCGTGTGTACCTCATAGATGTGTCCGAAGGCGAGCTCATTGCCGATATTCTCGCAACCGACGAACCCACGGAGTGGGGCTTTGGCCATACCGTGTTGAGCCCAATCTCCGAGAAAGGTGAGGAGCTTCGGTGGGCCGCGCTCCTGGGGGCGTTCGAGTTCGGAGGGGAACCCCACCACGTCCCCCTTCTGCAACGGATCGGCCTTCTGGCCGAGAGCGGACAGGTTCCATGGTTCGCGGGAGCCCACTCCAGCCTCCTCGGATCCCGATCACTCCGGGACCAACCGGATCCAGCGGATTGGACCGAACCCCTCGACCCTCTATGGGAAGAACTCAGGAACACGCCTGAAGCGGTATGGATCAATCTTGCCTTCCCGGGGTTTCTCCTCCGGGCCCCCTATGGGTCAGGGGGCCGCCCGACCAGGCGATTCGGTTTCGGCGAGGAGGCGGTCTTCCCGCGCGACCTTCTGTGGGGGAGCCCCTCCATCCTGTGGGGCGTGGTTCTGGCCCGGGAGTTCACCCGCGCCGGATGGAACATGCGCGGTGGCGGACGCCATACCGTATCCGGGATTCCTTTGTATCCCACAGTGGACGGATGGGCGACCTGTGTTCCGGTCACCCTGTCCATAACAGGCGCATCCCAGGCTCAGGAAATGGGGTTGAACCCTCTGGTGGCTCCCCGGAATGAACCGGAGGTTCACCTTCAGGGCCCGGGGTCCATTTCAACCTCCGAAAAGGGACTCGGAGCTTGGTGGAGGAACCCTATCTAGGCTGGAAAAGCTTTGTAATATCAAGCTTGACTGAGTTCATTGAGACCGGTAACATCGAGATACTCTCTTTCACCCCCGAAAACAGGAGCTGTGGAGCATGGCAAAAAGCTTCCAGCACAGGCGCATCCGGCAGCGTCCCTCCCGTGTCAACATCTCGTATGACGTCGAGACTGGTGGCGCGATGGAGAAGAAGGAAATCCCATTTGTCATGGGAGTCATGTCGGATCTGAGTGGCGACGGAGCGGAGAACCTCCCTGACGTCGCAGACCGGAAGTTCACCGAAATCTCGGCCGATACCTTCGACAAGGTCCTGAGAGGGATGAATCCACGGCTTCAGTTCGCGGTGGACAACAAACTCGAAGCGGACTCGAACGATAAGTTCGGCGTGGATCTGAACTTCAAGGAATTCGCCGACTTCAGCCCTGACAGGGTGGCACGCCAGGTCGAACCTCTCCGGAAGCTTCTGGAGCGGAGAGAGGATCTCCTTGACCTGAAGGGGCGCCTCCAAACGAACCGGAAGTTCAGCAAGGGCTTCAACAAAACCCTCCAGGATGCGTTGGGAGACCCCGACCAGAAGAAGAAGCTGGCATCCGAGGTCGAAGACGAAGGAGGCGACGACGATGGCAGAAGCTGAGGCCCAAGGACAGAGCGGCGCCGCTGAGGCCCAAGAGGTCGAGTTGGGTGTTCTCGACCAGATCCTAACCGAGGGCCGCTTCAGGTCCGATGAAGAACAGAGCCGGGTGAAGGACGCTGTCCAGGGGTTGGTCAAAGAGATCCTCGACGAGACCGTCACGTACAAGAAGGACATCGAGGCCACTCTCAACGAGCAGATCGCGCGGATCGATGAACTCCTGACAGCCCAGCTGAACCAGGTGATGCACCACCCCAAGTTCAAGAAGCTTGAGGCATCCTGGAGAGGTCTTCGGTACCTGGTCTCCCAATCCGAGATCGGCCCCATGCTGAAGGTCAAGGTCATGAGCCTCTCGAAAGAGGAACTCATGGAGGATCTGACCGCGGGCAAGGCCGAGATGGCCGTGGACCGCAGTGCGATGTTCACCAAGGTCTACCAGGAAGAGTTCAACCAATACGGCGGAACTCCCTATGGGGCACTGATCGGAGATTACGAATTCGATCAATCGGGCCAGGACGTCAAACTCCTTACACGTGTGTCGGAGCTTGCTGCCGCGGCACACTGCCCGTTTCTTTCAGCGGCTTCTCCCGAAATGATCGGATTCTCCAGCTTCACCGAGCTTCGGAACGTCTATGAGCTGGAGAGCGCGTTCGAAGGGGTGCGGTACGCCCAGTGGCGGGCCTTCCGAGAGAGCGAGGACTCCCGGTATGTGGCACTGACCATGCCGAGGATGCTCATCCGTGAGCCTTTCGGGCCCGACACGGTTCCCGTGAAGGAATTCGATTTCAGGGAGGAAGTCACCGGGCGCGATCACGAAAAATATCTTTGGGCGAACGCCGCCTGGGGCCTGGGGGCTTCGGTCACCAAAGCCTTCGCCGAGAGCGGATGGTGCGCTCGGATCCGCGGAGTGAACTCCGGAGGCAAGGTCGAGGGGCTCCCGACCCACACCTTCGAGACGGATTCGGGTGACCTGGCCATGAAGTGTCCCACCGAGACTCTGATTCCCGAGGATCAGGAGTTCGAGCTCGCCAAGCTGGGATTCGTTCCGCTCACGAACGAGAAGAGCACGGCGAATGCCGTCTTCTTCAGCGTGCAATCGGCCCAAAAACCCAAGGAATACACGGGTCCCGGAGGGGATGTGGCCACCGCCAACGCCGTCCTCTCCGCCCAGCTTCCTTACCTGTTCGCAGCCTCCCGTTTCTCCCACTACCTGAAGAAAATGGTTCTGGAATGGGTCGGCGCGTACTCCACGAGGGCGGAGTTGCAGGCCAAGCTCCAAAACTGGATCGGGGAGTACGTCCTAAAAGGCGAGGGTGCGGCAGAATCGGAGAAGGCGAAGAAGCCCCTCTCCGAGGCCCGGATCGATGTGGTCGAAAATCCCAGAAAACCTGGGACCTATCAGGCGGTTGCTTTCCTGAGACCCCATTTCCAGCTGGATGCCGTGGATTTCTCCATGCGTCTCGTGGCCGACGTGCCCGAGGCCAAGAAATAATCCGGATGCGAAGCCAGACCTCATAGTGTTTGACGGAACTACCTTTTGAAGGAGAGGGCTCCATGAATGGGAAGTGGGACGCATATCTGACGGTTGAGGGCGTAACCGGTGAGTCGCAGCGGGCAGGTCACGAGGGTGAAATCGAGCTAATCTCCTTCTCCTTCGGTGCCTCGAACCCTTCCAGCATCGGAATCGGCTCAGGCGGCGGCATAGGAGCGGTGAACATCCACTCCTTCACATTCCACAAATACACCGACGCTGCCAGCGCAGACCTGTTCAAGCATTGCTGTTCCGGGAAGCATTTTCCGACTGCGAAGGTAACGCTGTACAAGGCCGGCGGGACCGGCGGGCCCTTGGACTACCTCATCTTCGAGTTTGAAGAGGTCTATGTAGACGACATCACCTGGTCCGGCTCTGAAGGAGCTGGCATTCCCACCGAGACGGCGTCCTTCTCCTTCGGGAAGGTCGTGGTGACGTACAACCAGCAGGACGCTGCCGGCGCCAAATCCGGTTCCTTCATGGGGTCCTGGGACGTGCGCACGGGACAGCCGTAGGTCCTGCCGCAACCAAGGGCAGGCCTCATGAACCAGTAGGTGACCAGAACTCCGGGGGAAAGGATCCTTCGTGGAAGCGGAGCGTCTTTACAAAGAGGGAAAGCTCGGCGATGCCATTGCCGCCTTGCAGGAGGAGCTGCGCTCCAATCCCCAGGACGTTCCACGGCGGACTTTGTTGTTCGAACTCCTCCTGTTCAAGGGGGAGGGCGAGCGGGCCCGGACGCAGTTGGATGTGATCGAAACCGCGGACCCGGC
>JBDRDQ010000501.1:0-10905 GCA_043820695.1 Gemmatimonadota bacterium
GGCGGGAGGAGGTCCGTCTTGGTGATAAATACGCAGTGGGGGATTCGCGCCAATTCCTCCGAAAAGATCCTCACTTCAACCCTGAGTTGGTCGAACTCGACCTGAAGATCTTCGGCGTCCACCGGGATCAGGAAGGCCAACGTCCGGGTCCTCTCGATGTGGCGGAGAAACTGTAGCCCAAGTCCACGCCCTTCATGGGCACCCTCGATGATCCCCGGGATGTCCGCCACGACGAAGGAACGAAAATCCGGAAGCTGCACGACTCCAAGGTTCGGGGAAAGGGTGGTGAATGGGTAATCCGCAACCTTGGGGTGAGCTTCCGAGATTGCGGAAAGAAGAGTGGATTTTCCGGCATTCGGCTGGCCAACCAGACCTACGTCGGCAATCAGTTTCAGCTCCAGTTCCACCTTTCGCTCTTCCCCCTCCTCCCCCGGCTCCCACCGGCGAGGGGCCTGGTGGGTGGAGGTGGCGAACTGGGCGTTTCCCCGCCCCCCTCTCCCCCCCCGAGCCACCACCAACTGATCTCCGGCCCCGAGAAGCTCTCCGAGAACTTCACCGGTTTCTGCGTCTCGGATCACCGTCCCCGGAGGCACACGGATCACCACGGACTCACCGTCCCGTCCGGTTCGATTGCTCCCCTCGCCGTGCTGGCCCCTCTCGGCTCTGTAGTGCTGGCGATGGGTCAGATCCAGGAGGGTGGCCAACTGAGGATCCGAAAGGAGGATGACATCGCCCCCCTTCCCACCATCCCCACCGGAAGGCCCGCCGCGGGGAACGCCCTTTTCTCTCCGGAAAGCATCAGCCCCCGAGCCCCCGGTGCCTGCTTGGAGATGGATGACTGCACGATCCACGAACATGTTGGAATCTCTCTCCCTATGTGGTCCCGGGGAATTCGCCGGTCCGAGTACCCAGTGCCCTGGCCCTGACCCGATCCCAGACCTCCCAGGTCTCGGCGAAACCCCCGTCATCCAGGTGGACGCAAGCCATCGTCAATACCTCCTCGATCTCCTGAGGATGGGCGCCGGCATTCAAAGCCCCCCGGAGGTGGGAATGGAGTTGCCGGGGGGTCCGGAGGACAGCCAGAAGCGCAGCGATACATAACTCCCTGGTGGCCAGATCCAGTCCCGGACGACCGAGGACTTTCCCGTACCCTTCCACCACCATCCACCGCTCCATGTCCGGATGTAGGGCCCTGACGTTCCGGCGAAGGCCCTCGTACTGCCCACCGTATATGGTCCGACAAAGCTCTTCCCCCCGGTCGCCCCAGGCCGGCCAGTTGTCCCGAACCCCTTCTCCCGCCTCCCTCCCAGTGATCTCCCGCCAAAGGGCGAAGGCATTCAGGGCAACCGGATACCCGAGAAAGAGGTAACTCTGGAGGAGGACCTCCTCTACCTGGAGCGGATCCTCAACCAGGGCGCCCTCTTCCAGAGCCCGTCTCAGTCCAATCGGGTCCCCCGCGGCCAGGGCAGCGCTGAGCTGGATCAGGGTCCGCCGCCGGGAATCCACCATCCCGCAGCCGTCAGGCATGGTTTCGATTTCCTCCCTGGGAAGCCCGGGATAACGAACCATCTCCCTGAGAATTCTCTCCTGGAGCGGATGGCCGGGATCCAGGTACCAATCCACCGGCCAACCATGAACCACGGCCAATCCCAACATGGCCGCGTGTTGCCCCGAGCAGTTGTCATGCACGGGTGTCACAGCCGACCCCGATCGACACAGCTTCTCCGAGGCCCCCCGCCGAAGAGGTGGGACCGACTGCAGAGACCAAGTCACCCCGGGCGCCTCCAGACTAGAATGAAGATCTCCGATCCCAGGGGCCAGAGAATGATCCTTTCGGACCTCTAGGCCCCAGGAGCCCAATCCAAAGCCCCCCGGATATTCCCTAGGAACAATCGAACCCCAATCAGGAGGAACACTACACCAAAGGGGATTTTCAGGGCCCGTGGATTCAGCCGCTGATTGAGGCGGACCCCGAACCGGACGGAAGATCCGGATGCCCCCATCCGGTGACGGCATAGGAGGGTGAGGGCCAGAGCCATCATGCTCATCTACTGAGAGCCGGCCGCGATCATCCGACCGGCCTCTTCCTCCTGGGTCTCAGGATGGGGAACCCAGTCGGAGAGGTCGGGGTTGGCAGCCAACTCCAGGAGCTCCGCGGTCGAGGTCGATGTTCCAAGGAGATTGAGTGCCCGTAGGATTGCTCGGTCCTGTGGAATGATCCTCCTGAACTCACCCGCATCCCCCCACGCCTGCAGGGCGATCTCACGCTCTACCTGGAATCGGATGAACCGTTCGGCACCTTCGAAGGCTCCCTGGGACAGCTCCACCCCGGATTCGCCAAGGTGGGCCTGGATCTCCCCTAGGTCCTCCCGGCTGAGGCTGAATTCCGGATCCAGATTCCGGTGCCCCTGAAGGTACCGGACGGCGTAGTTGAACACGGCCGTGAGAAAACTCCCGCCACTACGATCGAGCTCCCGGAGGGCAGCCAGTTCCGATGAGGTCAGGGTGTCCGCCATGACCAGAACGTCGGGAACGATCCCACCCCCACCCAGAACCGTCCGTCCCCCTTCCGTCTGGTATACAGGCTTCGGAAGCGTGTCTGGAAGAGTGGCCAGGATCCCGGTGAGGGTGAGAGTGCTCCGTTCCATGGCCAGAATCTGATCTTCCCGGTCTTTGTGGATGGAGCGGCCAAGGGGGGTGTACCACCGGGCGGTAGTCAACCGAAGGATGTTACCGCCCGAAAGGGGGAAGAGAGTCTGGACAGAGCCCTTCCCAAAGGTTGGTGCTCCGACCACCACGGCCCGGTCATGGTCCTGAAGAGCCCCTGCGATGATCTCCGAAGCGCTGGCGCTCCGCTCATCCACCAGGACGACCACCCGCAGATCCGGGTAGGGCTGCATTTGCGAGGCATTGAACGTCTCGCTCTGGTTGGGGGCCCGTCCCCGGGTCTCCACCACGACCTGGCCCGGGTTCAGGAAGAAGTCGGTGATGGCGATTCCCTGGTCCAAGGCGCCACCGGTGTTCCCCCTGAGGTCGAGGATCAACTCCTCGATCCCCTCTGCCCGGAGGGAGTCCACGGCCCTTTTCACTTCCATGAAGGAGGTTTCGGTAACGGACTGGAGCGGCACGTACCCCACCCCACCATCGAGCTCGATGGCGAAGGGCACGGACCGAAGCTGAATCTTGGCGCGTGTGATGGAGAAGGGGATGGACACGTCCACACCCGGACGTCTGACCTTTACCGAAACCGCTGTCCCAGGGCCACCCCTGAGGGCCGCCACCACGTCGTCCGGATTCCAGCCTTCGGTGGACTGACCCTCCACCTCTACAATCTGGTCACCTGCCCTGATTCCAGCCCGGGTCCCCGGCGTGCCAGGTAGGGGGGTCACCACCGTGACCCATCCATCCCTTGGAATCACCTCCAGGCCCACGCCCCCGTATTCACCCTCCATCCGGATCCGAAAGTCGTCCACCGTCGATGCCGGCATGAAGGAGGTGTTGGGATCCCCGAGTTCATTCAGGACACCCTGGATGGCCGATTGATAGAGGTCCTCCCGGTCGACGGGATCCACGTAGCTGCCAAGCACGTGGCCCATCACTTCCTCGAACAGACGGACTTGGAAATATACGTTCTTCTCCTGGCTCACCCCCTTCTGGAGGAACCAACCACCGGTCAGGACCGCTGCGAGCAGGACCAGACCGGGAGCGAGAATCGTCGAAAACCGTTTCATGACGCTCCGTATCGTTTGGGAACCTGGAACGGGTCCCTTACTTTGCTAAACCCTTTTGACCGAAAAGGTTTCTGGAAAAGCCTCCGCCAAAGCTCCTCGAATGGAGGAGTGAACCTCCTCCGAGCTTCCATGGGCAGCGATCAACCAGGCGGTTGGCACCGTTTCCGCGAGGGTCCGGTAGCCCTCTCGAACCCGGGTGAGGAATGAGACGCCTTCTCGCTCAATCCGGTCTCCGGCGCCGACCCCACCCTTCCTTTCCAACCCAACCTCCACCGGGAGGTCCAGGACCAAATATAGGTCGGGGCTCAGTCCCCCCGTAGCCATCTCGTTGGCTTGCTTCACCTGCTCCAGGTCGAGGCCTCGGCCATACCCCTGGTATGCGAAGGTGGAGAGGTCGAACCGATCCGCCAGCACGACCTGCCCAGCCTCAAGGGCAGGCCGGACCACATCTCGAACGAATGCGGCTCGGGCGCCGAGAATCAGGAAGAGCTCGGTTTCCGAAGGCATGGTGAGCTCACCCCGGTCCAGAACCACCCGCCGGATCGCCTCCCCCACCGGGGTCCCCCCGGGTTCCCGGGCCAGGGTGTAGGGAAGGCCCAGGCGCTCAAACCATTCGGACAGGAGGCGGGCTTGGGTGCTTTTCCCAGCGCCCTCGACCCCCTCAAGCACAATGAAGAGACCGTTCCTCAAGGAATCTCCTGGTCTGAATAGTCCATTCCCAGGTGGGTGATGAGATCCTCACCCATCATCCAACGAAGTGTATTCTTCAGCTTTCGATGCTGAATGAATAGGTCGTGCTCCGGGTAAAGCCCTACCTGCGTTTGAGGGCTTTTGAAATAGAACGAAAGCCACTCCTGAATCCCCGACATCCCGCATCGCGCCGCCAGGTCCATGAATAGGACCAGATCCAGGACAATCGGTGCCGCCAGGATGGAGTCCCTGCAGAGGAAGTCCACCTTGATCTGCATGGGATACCCCATCCATCCGAAGATATCCAGGTTGTCCCACCCCTCCTTGTTGTCGCCTCGGGGAGGGTAGTAGTTGATCCGGACCTTGTGGTACATCTTCCCGTAAAGCTCCGGATAGAGCTTGGGCTGAAGGATATGCTCCAGGACCCCCAATTTGGATTCTTCCTTGGTCTTGAAAGATTCGGGGTCATCCAGCACCTCACCATCCCGGTTCCCCAGGATGTTCGTGCTGAACCATCCGTCCAGGCCCAGCATCCGAGCCTTCAACCCCGGCGCCAGGATCGTCTTCATGAGGGTCTGGCCGGTCTTGAAGTCCTTCCCGGCAATGGGAACGCCCTTCTCGATGGCCAACGCCTCCAGGGCCGGAATATCCCCTGAGAGGTTCGGTGCGCCATTGGCATAAGGAACTCCCTCCATCAGCGCAGCGTATGCGTAGAGCATACTGGGGGCGATGGAGGCATCGTTCTCCTCCATGGCCTTCTCGAAAGCTTCCAGGGTCTCATGGGTGGGCCCGGGCCGAAGGAAGATTTCGGTGGAGCCACACCAGATCATGACCATGCGGTCGCAGCCGTTCTCCTCCCGAAAGTTGCGAATGTCCGCCCGGAGGGCTTCGGCCAACTCTCGTTTGTGCGACCCCGTTTTCTTATTGGGGCCATTCAGCTTTTTTACGTACTCCGAACTAAAAACCGCAGGCATGGGCTGGATCGCACTCAAGAATCCTTCGATTGGATCCAGGTGGGTGCGCTCCAGGACTCCGGCGTTCACGGCGCTCTTGAAGGCATCGTCCGGGATGGGATCCCAACCCCCGAAGACCAGCTGATCCAAGCTGGCTAGAGGCACAAGATCCTTGATCTTGGGATTTCGCCCATCGGTCCTCTTGCCCAACCGAATGTGGTTGAGCTGGGTGAGGCTCCCGATGGGTTTGGCCAACCCCTGCCGCACCGCCTCCACCCCCGCGATAAACGTGGTGGCCACCGCTCCCATTCCAGGAAGGAGAACCCCCAACCGGCCTTCAGAACCCTTGATCTCAGGACGTTCCATTGTCTTTTTCTCCCATTCCCTTCGCCGAAAGTTGTGCCGCTTCAGCTCTACTCCAATGGGACACCTCTCCCATGCTGGTAGACCCAGACGATTCGTTGAATGGCGGTGAGGTTCGTCAACACCGCCACAGTGATGATGATCAAATCGAGGACCAGACCGTCCCAGGCAAGCCCGAAGAGGAGGGAGCCCAGACCCAGGAGCACCACCCGCTCCGCCCTCTGCATGAGGCCCACTTTACAGTCCAACCCCAACCCTTCCGCCCTGGCTCGGGTGTAGCTCACCATCAGAGAGCCCCCCAGCGCCATGAGAATGACGTAGATCATGGCCACATCTTCCAGGTCGCCTCGAATGGTGTTGTAGAGCGATGCGAGGCCTACGAAAACCACGACCTCGCTGAGCCGGTCCAGGGTAGAGTCGTAAAAGGCCCCGAACTTCGATTCGAGGCCGCTTTCCCGAGCCACCCGGCCGTCGAAGATGTCGACGATCCCCCCTACCAGAACCAGGAGGCCCGCGGTTCGAACATGATCCTGGTGGTAGAGGAGCCCAGCCACCAGGGTGGTCACGAAACCCACCGTGGAAATAGCGTTGGGATGGACCTTCAGGCGAATTAGCCACCTGACCACCGGATCGATGATCCGGTATACCGGCTCCTGAAGAGCCTTAAGACCTTTCTCGGACATGTCCGGCCCCCTCAGGTAAGGATGATCCGGCTTTCGGCTCCCTTCTGGATCCCCCGGTGAATGGTCTCATTCACCTTGGCCACCACCTTGTCGAAGTTGGCCTGGGCCGAAACCAACCGTTGGTAGGAGCCGTTGGACTGGAGACGGGAAAAAAAGCCTTCATACTCGCCGGCTTGCTCCTCCGTCGGCTCCTCCCCCTTCTGAAGCTGGCTCTGCATAGCCTGCTCCAGCCCCAGAATCTGAGTCTGGAGTTCGGCGAGCTCCCTATCATCACCCGAGGCCCCAATGGCTCGCCGAAGGGCTTGGTATTCCTCGGTGCGGGCCAGGGACTTCCCCAACCGCTCCGCCATCTCCATGATTTCTTGCATCATTGTCCTTTCTTGAAAAACGCCTTCTAAGATCCGCCAAACCCTACCCGGAGGCTACCCCCATGACCACCCTTTCCCGTCCGGTGAGGTCAGGACGTACACATACCTCGCGAAAGGCCCCCGTGTCCTCCATGGCCCGGACTACCGCCGTGCCCTGGCCTTCCCCGATCTCGGTCGCCAAAAGCCCTCCGGATTTGAGAAAAGCCCGAGCCCCTCGCACGAACGGGAGGAGGACGTCCAGGCCCTTGGGGCCAGCGAACAAAGCCTCAGGCGGTTCCCAATCCCTGACTTCGGCCTGGAGGGAGTCCCGCTCCCCTTCCGGTATGTAGGGAGGGTTGGATACGACCACGTCGAATCGCTCCCCATCGCGAAGGGGCTCGAAGAGGGAGCCCTCCCGGAGCTCGAGTTGTTCATCCAAGCCCAGGGACAACGCATTCTCCCGGGCCAAATCCAGGGCGTCCCGGGAGGGATCCGTCCCAACCATCCTTTGGAACGACCCCTCCTTGAGAAGTGAAAGGGCGATGGCCCCTGACCCGGTCCCCACGTCCAGGCCTGTGAGACCGGGCTTTTGCCGATTCGCCCAGGCCAGCACCTCTCCCACCAGGATCTCCGTCTCCGGCCGAGGGATGAGAGCCCTGGCATCCGTTCGAAGGTCCAGCTCCCGGAAGGGGATCCTCTCGAGCATGTGCTGAAGGGGCTCACGGGAGGCCCGCCTCACCAGAAATGCCTTGAAGGCTTCCAACTCTCGGGGGCGGAGCGGTCGGTCAAACTGAAGGTAGAGGTCGAGGCGGCTGACGTTCAGAACCCGAGCCAGAAGGAGCTCTGCGTCCAGCCGGCCGTTCTCCACGCCTTTCTCCTTGAGATATTCCCCGCTCCATCGAGTGAGACGAATAGGGGTCCAGGATTCCCCTGGGGCGGGGAGATGGGCATCCCTGGATCCCGACCTGGATCCCGACTCGGGCTGGCTCACCCCTCGGAAGCTTCCAGGCGCTCCTCCTCCTGAGCGAGGCGAAGGGCGGAGATAAGATCATCCAGGTCACCGTCCAATACCTCCTCCAAACGATGCAGAGTAAGGCCGATACGGTGGTCGGTGACCCGATTCTGGGGGAAGTTGTAGGTCCGGATCTTTGCGGACCGATCTCCAGTCCCGACTTGCATCCGGCGTTCCCGGGCCCTGATCGCCTCCTGCTCGGCAATCTTGATGTCCAGGAGCCGGCTACGGAGAACCTTCATGGCCTTGGCCTTGTTCTTATGCTGGGACTTCTCGTCTTGGCAGCTTACCACAAGGCCGGACGGCTCATGGGTGATGCGCACGGCCGAGTCGGTGGTGTTCACGGACTGGCCACCGGGGCCTGAGGAACGGAAGACATCGATGCGAAGATCGGCAGGATCGATCTCGAGATCCACTTCCTCCGCCTCGGGAAGAACCGCCACCGTCGCGGCGGAAGTGTGGATCCGCCCGGAACTCTCGGTCTGGGGCACCCTCTGAACCCGATGGACCCCCGACTCGTAGCGGATCTGCCCATATACGCTTCGCCCCTGGATGGAGAAGATCACCTCTTTCACCGACCCCGGAATCCCTTCGGAGAGGCTGATCAACTCGAAGGTCCACCCCTTCCGTTCCGCCAAACGCCGGTACATCCTGAGGAGGTCCCCAGCGAACAGCCCCGCCTCATCGCCCCCGGTCCCCGCCCGAACCTCCACTACCGCCGGTCGGTCTTCCAGTGGATCCTGGGGAACCAGAAGCTCCCTGATCTCAAGGGCCAGGGCTGAGAGGCGCTCCTCCAGATCCCCAATCTCCTCCTCGGCCAGCTCCCTCATCTCCGCCTCTTCCGAATCCTCAGCCAGGGTCTCCGCGGATTCCAACTCCTCCCGGAGACGCCGGACCTCCTCGGCCGCTTTGACGATGGGATCCAGCTCGGCCCGTTCCCGTCCAAGATCCCGGAGGCTGTCCCGGTCCCGGGATGCGGAAGGGTCCGAAAGCTCCTGGTCAATCTCTCTCAGACGCACCTCAGCCTCAGCGAGACGCTGGAGCACCCGAGAGTCAACGATGGAATTCTTCATGGGGGTCAGGGCGTCACCGCGGCTGGCGGAAGCCCCGTAGGTTGCGAGAGGGCCGAGAAAGACGGAGTAAAAGCGTCGGCCGGGTGCCCCCGGCCAGGGGACTCACTTGGAGGCCTGCTCGTACTTCTTCTTGTAGCGGTCCACTCGCCCAGCCGTGTCCACCAGCTTCTGCTTGCCCGTGTAAAACGGATGGCAGACAGCGCAAATCTCTATGTGGATCTCTTCCTGCGTGGACATGGTCGCGACGCGGTTCCCACAGGCGCAGATGATCGTCGCCTGCATGTACTCCGGGTGAATTCCGTCCTTCATTTCCTTACTCCGGGTCCTCAAGTGGGAACGGGCCCGGGAGGGCCCGCCTAGCCAGGGAAATATAGAAGAGGCGGGTTTGGAGTTCAACCCGACAACAGGAGTCCACCCAGCGTCTCCAAAAACCCATTCTCGTGGCTGGACCGGCCTGCGCCAGGAGCAGGAGAAAGCACACGATAGCGGATCCGGGACCCACCCAATCGCCCGTCCGGGTGAAAAGCGTAATGCCTGAAAAGACAGGAACCCGGGCAGCGGTGACCCCACCCTCCGGGGGAACCGTCTCGGATATGACGCGGCCCCTGGGATCGAGGAGGAAAGAGAATCCGCCATTCGCCGCCCGGGCGACCGAGACTCGGTTCTCAACGGCCCTCAGGACAAGATGGGCGGGGTGTTGGTGAAGGAAGAACGACCCAAGCAGGGCGTTCTCACGGCCGAACCAGATGTCGCTGCTGAGATTCAACAGGAGCTGGGCCCCTCCTTTTCGGGCCCGCCGAGCCGATCCGCCAAAAAGAGACTCGTAGCACAGGAGGGGCCCGGCGGACCAGTTTCCCACCCCGAAGATCACGGGGCCCTTCCCCTTGTGGTACAGCCCCGCCTCCATTCCAGGAACCAATCGGACCTTATCGTACCTCTGGCTCTGGGCCCCCCCGGGGGGAAGGAGGTAGGCGGAGTTGGTGAGGGCCCCCGTCCCGGCCTCCCCACCGCCCCGGCCCAGGGCGCCGACGACCAGGGGAGCGTGCAGTTCCGAAGCCAGGACGGCCAGCGCCTCTCGTTCCCCGAGAGCCTCCTCCCCTTCCATTGGAAAGGGAAGGGTGGCCTCCGGGAGAACCACCAGATCGACGGTGCCAGGATCCACCATCCGCAGGGTCTCTTGAATCTGAGCCATGGCCTCATGGGCCGCAGCCGCCGGAAATCCCCGCAGCTCGGTGGGCACGCGGGTTCCCACCACCATCACCTTCGGCCCCTCTTTGAGAGGGAGGGTTCGATCCCTCGCCACACTGAGTGCGCACGGCAGGACGACCACCCCAGCCAACAGAATCCAGGGGGACACGACCCGGCGGAACCTCATGCCCAGGATCCCTCCGGCCACCAAACCATTCACGCCGGCCACCCAGAGGGCCACGCCCGTCTCTCCGGTCCACTCGGCCAGCCCCAGGAGCTGGGGCCACTCACTCAGCGTGACTCCCAGGCCCAACCAGGGGAAAGCTAGACCGAAGGGGAAATGGGCTTTGATCCATTCGACCCCCACCCAAGCCAAGGGAAGGGCCAAACCGAGAGGAAGGGCTTTCCCCCGATGGAGGACGTGTGTCACCCATCCGAAGAGGGCCGACAGGCCTCCCAGGAGCACTAACAGGAGCGCGTACCCGGGGTAGGCCCAGGGAAAGTGGGGCGCCACCTCCATGGGCACCCAGATCAGAGCGAAGCCCCAGAAGGCCACACCGAAGATCAGACCTAGGAGCGTCGCCTTCCACCGGCCCTGAGGGCCTGGTGGGAGGGTGCCCAGCCCCAGGGACAGGGGGACCAGGGCCAGAAAAGGAAGGGGGAGGAAGCTGAAGGGAGGCTGTGCCAGCGTTAGAAGGAGAGCCGAGCCCAGTGCCCCTCCCACGGCTGACCAGGTAAGGGTGGCACCGGGCCCTGAGGTTATCGGCCCTGAGGTTATCGGCCCCACATCATCCAGCCCCCTTCCCCCCCGCAGATTGCCCTTCTCTCCTCCCCCCGTTCAACCGCACCGCCCCCGCCCAGAGGG
>JBDRDQ010000502.1:0-13496 GCA_043820695.1 Gemmatimonadota bacterium
GGTAAGGGCGGCAAGGGCTGCGAGGAGGGAAACCAGCGTGGCGGCCAGCAGAGTGTGGAGGGAGACCGGCACCACGTCCAGACGGACATACACGGACAAGAAACCCACCATCACCTGGGCTGTCGTCACCAGGGCAGCAGCGGAGCCCAGAAGGCGGACCCGGGGGCTGCCCCCCCGCCAAAAGGCCATGTGACCCACCCAGAGCACCGCCCCCCAGACCACCAAACCGAGGAGTCGGTGGCCGAAGTGGAGGACCACGATGGGGTGGGAAAAGGGTGGAATCCACTCGCCGAGACAGAGGGGAACATCGGGGCAGGCCATTCCTGCCTCGGTATGGCGAACCGCCGCCCCCACCAGGGATTGGCCGAAGGCCAGAGCCCATGCGACGATGACACTCGTCCTCAAGGTCCGTCGGACCGGCGTTGCCGGGCCCAGTCCCTGATTCCAGGAGGGTGACGAGACCACCGCCAGTACGGTCGTCAGACCCAGGAAGAAAAAGGCTAGACCAAGGTGGGAGGTGGAGATGGCGTCGGGCAGGAGAAAAAGGACGGTGATGCCCCCGAGGACGGCTTGGACGAGGAGGAGGCCGATCCCCACCCATGAGGCCCATAGAATCCAGCGGAAGGGGGACTTCTCCTTCCAGACCAGGTAGGTGGCGGCAAAAAAGAAGACGATCAACCCCCCCGCCACCAAGCGGTGGAGGTGTTCCCAGAACACGCCTCCGGTCATTTCCGGAACCAGCGTGCCATTACAGGTTGGCCAGTCCGGGCAGGCCAGGCTGGACTCGGTGGCGTGGACGATGCTGCCGAGAAGGAGAAGTCCGAGAGTCCAGAAGACGGTGATGAGGAAGGCGAGAGAGTGTTGGGGTCTGCTCATGGTTCGCCCTTTATCCCCCCTGCCGTGGAATGGATCCGGTTCTTCTGGTAACTTGCTGTTCTATGTCAAAGAAACGCTACACTCCCCGTCAAACATGGAGCTTCCTCAGGCTCCTGCTCCCCCGCCTCGCCCCCTACAGAAGTGCTCTCGCCGGAGCAGGAGTTCTGCTGCTTCTCGCCACCGGAATCGGCCTCGCCTTCCCCCTGGTGGTGAGGGAGCTCCTGGATTCGGCTTTCCTGGCTGGGGACGCGTCCCTCTTGAATCGCATCGCTATGGGGTTACTTGGCCTGTTCGCCGTCCAAGCCGTCATAAACTTTGGCCAGTCGTACCTCACCGCGTCCACCTCTGAGCGGATCGTGGCGGTTCTCCGCCAGGACCTCTTCAAGGCCCTGGTCTACCAACCTCCCGGGTTCTTCGATACCCGGAGAGTGGGAGAGCTGACTTCCCGGATTGCCTCGGACACGGGGTTGATCCAGGGTGTCCTCAGATTCGGTGTTCCTGAGTTGGTTCGCCAGGGCGTGTTCCTGATTGGTGCCCTGATTCTGGTGACCATTACCGATCCCCATCTCACCCTCGCCACCCTTGTCGCCATTCCCTTCACGGCCGTGGTGGGGTGGCTCTTCGGGAGACGGGTTCGCCGACTGAGCACAAGCATCCAGGATCGCCTTGCGGACGCCGTGTCCCGGGCGGAGCAGGTCTTCACCCAAATCCAGACCGTTCAGGCCTTCACTCGTGAGGACTGGGAGGAGGAACGGTTCCGGGCGGAGGTCGATGCAGTCCGGGACGAGGGGCTTCGCCGGGCGGTGGCCCGTGCCGGCCTTACAGGAGCCATCACCTTCTCGGCTTTTGGAGCGATTGTCCTGGTGCTGTGGGAGGGTGGCCGGTTGGTGTTGGAAGGCACCCTCACCGCTGGGGACCTGGTGGCCTTCCTGCTCTACGCCGTCACCATTGCAGGGGCCATCATGTCCCTGGCCGGCTTTTGGGGGAACCTGCAGGAAGCCGCCGGCGCGGCGGAGCGGATCTTCGAATTCATCGAGTATCCTCCGGAGCTTCGGACTCCTGAAAACCCGGCGATCCTCTCACGTCCGGTTCGGGGTGGAATCACTTATAAAGGTGTTTCCTTCCGATATGGGCCGAGGCTCCCCCTCGTACTGGACGGCATTGAGGTGGAGATCGGCCAGGGGGGGAGGGTGGCTCTGGTGGGTAGCTCTGGAGCGGGGAAGAGCACAATGGCCTCCCTCATCCCCCGCTTCTACGACGTGGAGGCGGGGGAAGTGTGTCTGGATGGGGTGGATGTGAGGCGCCTCGGGCTACAGGAGCTGCGAAGCCACATCGGGATCGTGCCTCAGGAGCCCATGCTCTTCGCCGGAACGATGCGAGAGAACCTGGCCTACGGCCGGCCCGATGCGTCGGACTCCGAGATTCGGGAAGCGGCCCGGATGGCTCACGCTCATGAGTTCATCTCGGGGTTCCCTGACCGTTACGATCAGATTGTCGGGGAAAGGGGCGTGACCCTGAGTGCCGGTCAACGCCAGCGAATCGCCATCGCCCGGGTTATCCTTCGCAAACCGGCAGTCCTCATTCTGGATGAGGCGTCCTCCAGCCTGGACGCCGAGAGCGAGGCCCTGGTTCAGGATGCCCTGGATCACCTCATGGCGGGGCGGACGACCGTGGTGATTGCCCACCGACTCTCGACGGTGATTCGGGCCGACGGGATTCTCGTCCTGGACGGTGGGGCCATCGTAGACCGTGGGAACCACGCCGAGCTACTTCACCGGAGCGAGGTTTACGACCGGTTGTACCGCCGCCAGTTCGACGACGCTCTGGCTTCGACCAGAGAGACCACCTTGACACTCCTTTGAGCCCTCCCCGACCTTCCCGGGCTGACAGGCTCCTCGTTCTACCTCGAAATAGGATTCGGCCGCGATGACGCATAGGACCCCCCTAAGGAGTCAGGGCATCAACCTGGCTCTCCTTTTCCTCTTGGTGTTTCCCGCTGTGGCATCGGCCCAGTATAGGGAGCCCCCGCCACCTGCCGCCTACGCTCTCGAGAATGTGACGGTGTTTCACGCCGACGGTCGGGAAGAGGTGGGCGTCAATGTCGTGGTCCGTGGAGGCCTGATCGTCGCCATGGGGGCCGGGGTCGGGATCCCCGCCGACGCCCTTGTTCTGGAGGGTGATTCCCTCAGGGTCTATCCGGGGCTGGTGGACGCCCACGGGAGCGTCGATCTGAACTTCCCGACAATGGAAGACATGGGAGAGGTCCTCTCCTGGGATCCCCCCCGGGAGGCCCAGGGGTTCACCCCGCATCGGTTGGCTGCCGACTACCTGGCCGGCGGAGGCGCCGACTTCAGGGCGGAAAGGAACTCAGGTGTCATTGCAGCCGGGGTTCACCCGGTGGGAGGAATGGCGCCAGGTCAGGGAGCTGCGGTTCTTTTCCGCCGGAGCGCAAAGACCCCGACGGATCTGGTGGTGCAACCCCGGTTGGGGCTCTTGTTCTCCTTCCAGGGCGGTCGAGGCGGTTATCCCAGCAGCCTCTTTGCCGTCATCGCTCATTTCCGACAGATGTTCGAGGACGCCGCACGCTACGGCCTGATCAGGGCCGAGTACGCCCGGGACCCGGTTGGGATGACGCTTCCCCGTTGGGATCCGGACTTCGAGGTCCTCCGGGAGGCTGCGTCCGGAAACCTCCCCGTCTATTTCCACGCCGACGACGACGAGGACATTCGCAGGGTGCTGAAGCTCGCCGACGAGATCGGGTTTCGACCCATCATCGTCGGAGGTGAGGAGGCCTGGCAGGTTGCGGGCGAGTTGGCCGCGGAGAACATTCCCGTGCTGCTCTCGGTGGCTTTTCCCAAGCCCAGCGAATGGAAACCCTCCGAGAAAGAGGGTGAGGGCGAGGGGATGTCCGTCCCCGGGGAAGAGCTGGAACCTGCTGCCGCTCGGGAGAAGGAGCGGTTGGAGAATGCCTACGCCACCGCTGCTCGCCTGCTCGACGCAGGGGTGACGGTTGCTCTCACCAGTGGCGGGGGCGGGGGTGATCTTCGTGAAGGAGCCCGAAAGGCGATGGAATACGGCCTCTCCGAAGGGGATGCTCTCAGAGCCGTCACAACCACCCCGGCCTCCATTCTGGGGATGCCCCACATCACAACCCTCCGACCCGGGATGGCCGCCAACTTCATTGTTACAGACGGTTCCCTTTTCGAAGAAAAGACGGGAGTTCGCTACACCTTCGTGGAGGGCGAGATGGAGAAGGGTAGGGAAGCTCGGCCGTCTGGAGGGGGGGAAGCCCCCTCGGTGGACGTCTCCGGCCCATGGGCGGTTGCCCTCAATGCCCAGGGAATGGAGATGGCCTTCACCATGAGCCTCTCGCAGGATGGCTCTTCTTTCGCAGGGAGCATGAGCGGAGGGGAAATTGGGGAGGCCCAGATCGAAGATGGGACCGTATCCGGGAACTCTCTGACTTTCACCATCGTGTTCTCCACGGGGACCGAGTCCATGGAGATCGAGACCAGCGCCACCGTGACGGGAGACCGAATGTCCGGGTCCGGAAGCGGGGCCATGGGCAGCTTCACCTTCACTGCGACCCGTAGCCCGGGCGCGGAAGGAGCGATGCGATGAGCAGCCGGATGATTCGGAGACTATTGGTCCTGCTTCTTCTTGGAGTACTCCCGGCTTCCGCTCTAGGGCAAAGACCGGGCGCGCCTGGTGCAGGGCAGGGTCGTCAAGCGGCCCCTCGCGGACCGAGGTGGGACGTCCAGTTGCCTGAAGGAGCCGGGACCTATCCCACCGGGGACCTCTTCATACGGAACCTTGATGCCGTCTGGACGGCCACGGGAAGGGTCCTGGAAGGCACGTCGATTCTCATCCGGGATGGAGTCATCGCCGAGATCGGCCCCGATCTGGTGGCGCCGGAAGGGGTGAAAATTATCGACGGGGCGGGGATTACCGCCATCCCGGGACTGGTGGACGAACACACCCACACCGGCATGGTGGGCACGAATGAGGGGTCGGCTCCGGTGGTCGCGGAGGTGAGTGTTCTGGACGCTCTGGATCCGGAGAATCTGACGATGTATCGGTCTCTCTCCGGGGGAGTAACCACAGCCCGGGTCATGCACGGGAGTGCGAACCCCATCGGGGGAACCAGCGCCGTAATCAAGATGCGTTGGGGGATGGACTCGGGAGATCAACTTCTTTTTGACGGGGCTCCGAGGTTCATCAAGTTCGCGTTAGGGGAGAACGTCACGCGGAAAGGCTCGGACGGACGGGGTGGTGCCACCCGGTTCCCTGCCTCCAGGCAGGGCGTTGAGGCCATCTACGTCGAAGCTTTCACCGCGGCCCGGGAGTATCAGGCGGCCTGGGAAGGCTACCGCCGGAACCCGGAGAACTTCCGGGTGCCACCCAGAAGAGACCTGAGGCTGGAAACGCTGGCGGACGTGCTCGAGGGGCGGATCGAGGTCCACGCCCATTCCTACCGTGCCGACGAGATCCTGGCTCTCATGCGCGTGGCTGAACGGTTCGGGTTCAAGATCAACGTCCAGACCCATGTGATGGAGGGCTACAAAGTCGCTCGGGAAATGGCCGAGCATGGAGCCGCCGGGGGTACCTTCTCGGACTGGTGGCACTACAAGCTGGAGGCCTATGACGCCATCCCCCACAATGCGGCGATCATGCATAAGCAGGGGGTTCTGACCGCCCTGAACTCGGACATTTCCTGGCTCCAGGCTTTCATGATCTATGAGTTTCCGAAGGCCGTGAAATGGGGTGGGGTCTCCAAGGAAGATGCCCTGCGAATGCTCACCCTCTATCCCGCTCGGATGATGCACATCGAAGACCGGGTGGGAACGCTGGAGGTGGGGAAGGACGGAGACGTGGTTCTATTGAACGGGGATCCGTTCAATACCTATGTCCGTGTGGAGAAGACCATCATCGACGGCATCGTCTACTATGACGTCAGCGACGAAGCCGGAACCCGGAAGGAACCCTTCCGGGCCCTGTCACCCCTTCCCGCCGCCACCCTTGGAGTGGGAGAGACCTCGAATGTGACGGCCGAGGTCGGTTACGACGCCTCCCTGGCTACGGAACTGTTGAGGGAAGGCTCGTTTGCCCTTGTGGGCGGCACGCTGCACCCGGTTTCCAGCCCTCCGGTGGAAGATGGGGTGCTGATTGTTCGGAACGGTCGCATCACCGCCGTCGGACCTTCCTCCCAAATCTCAGTTCCCACGGATTTGACCCGGGTGGACGTTGCAGGAAAACATATCTATCCAGGAATGATCGATCCTCTCACGAACCTGGGTATCTATGAATTCGGAGCCGTTGGTCAAGCAGCGGATGTCTCCGAAACGGGCACCTACAATCCTCACATTCGAGCCATCCCCGCCATCCTTCCTTACAGCGCGGCCATCAATGTGGCTCGGGCCAACGGGATCACCACCGCCCTGGTAACCCAGACTTCAGGAGTGATCCAAGGGACCGCCGGTGTGATACAACTTCGTGGGGACACTTATGAGCGAATGGCGGTCAAACCCGAGGCCGCCCTCATGGTGGCATTCCCCGCCCCCCGGCAGGCTCCGGGACGCCAAGACCACTGGGAGGTGTTCGATTTCGGTAGTCGCGAGGACGATTACGGGGCAGGGGGTGGATCTCCCTACTTTGCTACGGCGGCATTCCATGCGGATCCCTTCGCCGAAGATGGTCCGGTGTCAGGGATTCCCGCCCTGAAGTACCTGGCTCCCCAGGACGAGGGCCCCGAGCCCACCCTGGATGGGGAGCGGATGGAGGACTTCGTGGCCCTCTTCAAGCGGGCCCGGGTCTTCGCTGAGACTGGCACCGTGTCCCAGGATCCCACCCGTCCTTTCGAGGCCAACGTATGGGGGGGGGACCGGGTGATCCTGGAGGCCTTGGTCCCGGCGGTCAGGGGTGAGATGCCCATCTTCTTCCAGGCCGACTCCGAGTGGCAGATCAAGACGCTTTTCCTGTTCCTCCAGGAATTCCCGGAGATCCGGGGTGTCGTGGTGGGAGGCACGGAAGCGTACAAGGTGGCCGAGGAACTGGCCGAACACGAAGTGCCGGTGATCATCACGTCGGCGTACTCCCCCACCCCGGGTAGGGACGAGTCCATTCTGGCTTCATACCGAAACGCGGCCCTGCTCCACCAGGCGGGGGTGAAGATCGCTTTCGGTACCGGCAGCACCGCCGATGTCCGGAAGCTTCCTTACCATGCCGCCCATTCGGTAGCCTTCGGACTACCCGTGGGGGAAGGACTCAGGGCCGTGACGTTGAATACGGCGGAGATCCTGGGAATGGACGACCTCATCGGGAGCCTGGAACCGGGCAAACGTGCGGACATCCTTGTGACGGATGGCGACCCCCTTCAGGCCCTTACGTGGATTGAGCGGATGTTCATCGGGGGCGTGGAGGTGGATCCCCGAGAAAACAAGCACGATGGCCTGTACAGGGAGTTCGTGGACCGGCGCTGAGAACAGAACCCAAACCCAGGGGCTGGCGGATCGTGAGCTGCTTCTCCTCTTTCAGGACTGCCACTTCGAAGGGGGCAGTGCTCTTTTTATCCTACGCCCTGGTGATTCAGACCCAGGGCCCCCAAGCCCTTCAGGCCCAGGTCTTGGGAAACGAGGGTGGGTATCCACCCACCACCCTTCCCATGGATCCCGAGGCGGCACCCCGCCCCTCGGCCAGGGCTGTCCGAACCGATCTTACCATCTCCATCGACGGTGTTCTGGACGAGGCCGCATGGGAATCGGCGGAACCCATCACCCGGTTCATCCAGGCCATGCCCGACGTAGGCTACCCAGCCACCGAGGAGACGGTGGTCCGGGTGCTCTATGACGATCGATATCTCTATGTAGGGGCCTTGCTCCTGGATTCGGAGCCGGACCGAATCACGGCCCAGTTCCTGGCCCAGGACTTCGAGACCCACGACGACGATGTCTTCGCCGTCACCCTGGACACCTTCCTGGACCGTCGGAACTCCTTCATGTTCCTCATCAATCCCAGGGGGGCCGTGAAGGACGGTCAGACGTTCGACAACTCACGCACGACGAATCTGGCATGGGAGGGGGTCATTCAACTGAAGACCACCATCCATGACCAGGGGTGGACCGTGGAGTTGGCCATCCCCTTCACAACGCTGCGCTTCGATCCGGCGTTGGAGGAGCAAACCTGGGGCATCAACTTCCTCCGGAGACTCCGCCGACGAAACGAGGACTCCTACTGGGCGCCGTTGGATCGAAGGTCGAGGGTTCACACCATGGCGCTGGCCGGGACCCTGACCGGTCTCTCCGGCCTTCCCCGCCCCCGAAACCTGACCATCAAACCCTTCGCTCTGGCGGACCATTCCAGCGGCGATCTGATCCCTGAGGGAAGCACGGGGCCGGGCTATGATGGCGGGTTGGACCTGAAATACGGTGTCACGCCGCGCCTCACCCTGGATCTCACCTATCGGACGGATTTCTCCCAGGTGGAGGTGGACCAGGAGCGGGTGAACCTGACCAGGTTCTCTCTCTTCTTTCCGGAGAAGAGAGATTTCTTCATGGAGAATTCGGGGATCTTCGCATTCGGTGATTTTTCCGAACGGGAGATCCGTATGGGAGCCTCCCCCAGGGATTTCACCCTTTTCCATTCCAGGAGGATCGGCCTCCACCAGGGCCGACCGGTGCCCATCGTTGCCGGGGGAAGGTTGACCGGGAGGGTGGGCTCCTTCGACGTGGGGCTCCTCAATATGCGGACCGAGTCCACCGACGCCCTTCCAGGGGAGAGCTTCTCCGTTGCCAGGATTCGGAAGACCCTCGGCGGTGCCCTCCAGGTCGGGGGGCTGATCGCGAGCCGGGATGACCTCGGGGAAGGGACCGCAGGCTACAACCGAAGCTACGGGCTTGACGCGAACGTCACCCTTCGTGAAAAGTTGTTGATTCACTCCTACCTGGCTGCCACCGACTACCCGGGCCAGCAGGGGAACAACAGGGCCGCCCGGATTTCGGCGGCCTTCCGGGACAGGCTTTGGGATGCCTCGGCTCTATATAGGGAGATCGGGGACGGCTTCAACCCAGGTATCGGGTTCGTGGCGCGAAAGGGGATTCGACACAGCTACGGTACCATTGGGATTCATCCCCGTCCTCCGATACCTTGGGTCAGCGAGCTCAACCCCTATCTGGAGTTGGATTATATCACCAACCTGCATTCCGTCCTGGAAACGCGAACGGGCACCGCTGGTCTTGGGGTCGCCCTTCAGGACGGGGGTACCCTGACCCTCACCACGGCGGATCGATTGGAGGTCATCGACGAAGCGTTCCTGGTGGCAGGAGAGGGGGAGATTCCCAAGGGGCGGTATACGTTTCGGGAGGGATCGCTTGCCTACCAATCCAACGCTGCGAGACCCCTGGCCGGTGCGGTGAGCCTGTCCGGCGGTGACTTCTACCATGGAAGCCGGCGATCGGTGACCCTCGGCGGGAATTGGAGACCTAGCCAGCACTTCGCCTTGGACGTGGGGGTCGAGCGAAACGAGATCGACCTTCCAGGGAATTCCTTCACGGCGGATGTGTTCGGAGCCCGGGTGGATCTTGCAGGCTCTACACGTTTTTTCTTGAGTGGCTTCTTCCAGTACAACACCGCCTCGGAAGATGCGGTCATGAACCTCCGGTTGAACTTCATCCATTCTCCTCTGAGTGACCTCTTCCTCGTGTACTCGGAGAGGAGGAATTGGGAAAGCAGCCAACTTCTTGAACGGGGTATTGCAATCAAAGCGACGAAACTTCTTTCGTTCTAGCCGGAGGTGTTCAATGCACACTGCGCGGAAAAGGCTCCCGGCCTTCATCTTCACGACCCTCCTCCTTGTGGCCGGACCGGCAAAGCTCTTCTCTCAACAACGCCTCCCACATGGGGATGCGGGTGCCGAGATGACGCTTGCCCTGGCGGGGGATGCCATCATCACCAGGAGGTTGTCCGTTTTCGACGAGCCGGAGTTTCTGGCCCTGCGTGACCTGGTCCAGGGAGCCACAGCGGCCTTTGTGAATCTGGAGATCCTCTTCCACAACTTTGAACCCGACATCATTCCCGCCTCGGCCAGCGGCGGGACGTACATGCAGGCGGATCCAGCGATAGCCAAGGAACTGGCTTGGATGGGCTTCGACATGGTGAGCATGGCCAACAATCATACGGGGGATTACGGGGTGGGAGCGCTCCGATCCACGACCCGTGCCGTGGATGCAGTGGGGCTCATGCACGCCGGGACGGGGGAAAACCTTGCGGAAGCCCGGGCGCCGGGGTACCTGGAAACCCCCCGTGGAAGGGTCGCCCTGATCTCGGCCGCATCTACCTTCCCCGATGGTTCTCGGGCGGGTCACCAGCGGAAGGATGTCCGGGGGCGTCCGGGACTCAGCCCGATTCGGTACAACACGGTCTATCAGGTCACCCAGAGCCAGATGGACGCGCTCCGGAGCTACCGGGAGGGGACGGGGAGCAGCCGAGGCGAGGGGGACCGCCTCAGATTGTTCGGGGAGTCCTTCCAGGTAGGGAATGAATACCGGTCCCTGACCACCCCCCACGAAGGAGATCTGGCCGAGATCGTGGCGTCCGTGGACGAGGCGAAGCGCCAGGCCGATCTCGTCATCTTTTCCCACCACACCCACGAAAGCGGACTGACGAACAACTACCCGGCCGACTTCATTGTCACGGTAGCCCACGCCGTGATCGATGCCGGAGCCGACATCTTCCTGGCTCACGGGCCCCACGTCTTACGGGGAATCGAGATTTACAAGGGGAAGCCGATCTTTTACTCCCTTGGGGATTTTCTCTTCCAAAACGAGACCGTCCCGCGGCAGCCTGCGGAAAACTATGAGAATTACGGATTGGGCTCCGAGGCTGTGGCTCCGGATTTCTTCGACGCGCGCCAGAGAACCGGGGGCTTTCCCTCCAGACCACAGGTGTGGGAGAGCTTCGTGGCGGTGGTTCGGTTCCAGGGCGGGGAGTTGGCGGGGGTGGAGCTTCACCCCATCACCCTGGGGCACGGCCTTGACCGGCCCCAGCGGGGACGCCCCCTCCTGGCCACGGGGGAATTGGCCAGGAAGATCATCGATGAAACCCGGGAGTACTCCCAACCCTTTGGAACCGACATCGCTTTCGAAAACGGGATCGGCGTAATTCGGTTTCGTTAGGGTTGGGCCCCGTCCGGCCTTAGTGGCTCAGAACGAACTCGACTCGGCGGTTCGCTTCCCTGCCCGCCGGGGTGCCGTTGTCGGCGATCGGTCTTGTTTCGCCGTACCCGACTGCGGTCAGACGCTCCACTGGAACCCCGCGGCCGACCAGATACTGCACCACGGCTTGGGCGCGGCGCTCGCTCACCTGCTGATTCGCAGCGTCCGAACCCGAGGAGTCGGTGTGCCCGGCGACCTCCACGGCTGCATCAGGGCATGACGCGAGGGTCCCACCGATCATGTCGAGGATGGCGCGTGCCGAGCGTTGAAGGGTCGTCCCCGAGAACGCGATCGGGCCGGATGAAAGGGCCGCGTCGATGCCGGAGCGGCACTCTGCGAGCTGATCCCGCTTCCGGATCAGGACGGTGTCGAGGGCGATTTGGTCGGTGACCCCTTTCACCCCCGGGATCTGGATGACCAGAGGTGCAACTGAAGCCATGGCTTCTTCGGAGGGGGCCTGACCAGAGAGCGTAACCTGCCCTTTCTCCACGGCACCGGCGGCCCATGCCATGTCGTTCGCGGCCAGTACACTGTCCACCCGGTCCTGCACTATGGCGTCGTTCGGACCGCACGCCACGAGAGCGACGATCATTGTGGCCATTACGACGCTCACCGCGTTCCTCATGGATCTCTCCTTTCGGGAAGGATCGGACGGGCTCTGCGTCCTCGTCCTGTACCCTAGACTGGCGGAGTGAGCCGCAGGTCACAAGATGGCGACCGTGCGGGAGCGGGGGAGCGCAGAAAGTAAAGGGCCCCGCCAGGTGGCGGGGCCCTCAGGTTCTGGGTTCGGGGCTGGGCCCACCGAACAGGCTCAGCCGGCTTTTCTTCGCGTCAGTTCCCCCCCTCCTTCTCACCTCCCGGAGGTGGAGGGTTCATCACCCATTTGTCCAACCAGGCCACCCATCTCGCCCACAGATCCAGGTTGGTCTCCTGCGTGGCCGGACCGTGGGCCTCCTCAGGATAGAGGTACATGGCCACGTCTTTGTCCAGGCCGTTCAGCGCTTCGAACATCCGGGGTGAGTGGATGGGGAAGGTCCCCACGTTCTGGTCGGCCAGTCCGTGGTACATGAGGAGGGCCCCGGTCATGTTGTTGGCGTAAAGGAAGGGGGACATGCCCAGGTAGACCTGGGGGGCGTCCCAGAGGACCCTGCGTTCGCTTTGGAAGCTCAGAGGCGTCAGGGTCCGGTTGTAGTTTCCGTCCCCTGCGATCCCGGCCTTGAAGAAGGGGGTGTGAACCATGGCATTGGCCGTGGAAAACGCGCCGTAGCTGTGCCCGCCAAGGGCGATTCGGCCCCGGTCTACCCAACCCCGGTTCACGATGGTGTCGATGACGGCGCTGAGGTTGTTCCGAAGGTCATGGACGTAGTTGTTGTTCATGGCCCCCTCGTCCCCGAAGATGGGGGATTCGGGATCCACCATCACGTAGCCCAAGCGAGTCAGGAAAGCCATGGAGCGGGTGCTGTAGCTCGTGAAGGCATTCTTGTTGTAGTTCCTGAAACCCTCGTCGTAGCTCTCCTGATCCGTGTACTCGCGGGGATAGAACCAGAATATGGCCGGGAGCGGATTCCCGGGCCGGAAGCTCTCCGGGAGAGTCACGGTCACCGGGAAGGAGAACCCGTCGGGCCGGGTCACCCGGAACCGATGTTTCTGAGCCCGGGTCAGGTCCGGAGTATAGTCCACATTGTTGGTGATCTGGGTGAGATTGTCTCCATCCCTGATGAAGTTCTGGTCGATCGCCGTTGGGCTTTCCCGGTTCACGATCAGTCGGCCACCCTCCAGGTCGAGGGCGATGACGGGCGTTTCATAGGCACCCTCGTTGTCACCCTCGTAGATCCGGGTCTTCTCTGCGCTCCGGATATTCACCCTGTCGATGAAGGCTTTGGGTCCTACCTCTTCGGGGTTTTTGTCATACTGGGTACCGCTCAAGAAGATGTTCTCGCCATCAGCGGACACCCGAACCGTTCCAGAGGCGCCACCACCTGCTCGGCCGCCTCCAGAACCACCACCGCCACCGCCCAGGCTCATGCCGTCCGATACCAGGCTCCCCGGATTCTCGTAGAAGTCCTCTGAGTTCCACCGGGAGATGGTGAGCTTCTCTTCCGGGTTGTCCAGGAAGACGGCGTACGTGTGCGTGGATTGGCCGCTCCGCTCGGTGCCGAAGAGGATGCTCATGTCCTCCGAAAAGCGTGCGGAGGTCATTCGGGTCGAGGTCTCGTAGAGGACTTCGGTGCTGGTGCTATCAAAGGGAGGCACCCAGCGGATGACCCGATCCATGCGACGGGCTCGCGGACGTTCCTGGCCGCCTTCCTCCTGTGCACCCGCTGTGTCTGGACGTCCAGCCGGAGCCGACGCCGAGTCTGTAGCGGCGCTGTCCGGAGCCGGCTCCTGTTCCAGGTAGATGATCCCGTTTCC
>JBDRDQ010000503.1:0-2709 GCA_043820695.1 Gemmatimonadota bacterium
CCGGGAGATCTCCACCAGCATGCTCCCCACCATCCGTCCCTACGACGTGGTGGTGATCTCGCCGGCCGGACTGGAGGACCTGCGCCCGGGCGATATCGTGGCCGTGGTCGCGTCCGGAGGTCTGCTGGTCCACCGTCTGGTGAAGGTGGAGCCCCAGCAGCCCGAGCCGATGCTGCTCCTGAAGGGCGACGCCCATCTCGGCCAGGACCCCCCCCTGCCCGCATCGTGCTTGCTGGGGCGAGTCCGGGCCGTGGAGCGGGCCGGCCACCGGGTGGCCGTGGATCGTCGCTGGCAGGAAGCGCTCGTTCGCCTTCGCCGTGTCTGGCTTCGCCTCCGGCGCAGCCGCCTGCTCGCCGGGCGGGCTCGGTGACCAACTCGGACGGATGGCCACCTGCGCGTGGGTGACAGGATGGGTTCCCCGGGAGCATTCCACCCCCCCGGCGAAGCGGGAAGGTGGTCAAAGGAAGAGTTTGCCATCGAACGGGAACAATGCTTATCATGAAGCAGATTTCGAAGGAACGTGCGTGCGACCATGACTTGGCCATGCGTGCCGCCACAGACACCGTCTCCTGAAAGGGACATGCATGGCGAGCAGGGCCGGCTCGTCCCTCCCCGGGCAGCGAGATCGGTTCCCTTTATCGTGGGCCGGTGGTTGACCACCGTCCTGGCAGGGTTGCTCTTCTGGGCAGGACCACCGCTCGATCTCGTCCTCCATCCCACCACGGATCTCGTCCGCCTCGTCGAAGCCCAGAAGAAGAAAAAGAAAAAGAAGAAAAAGAAGAAGCGCTCGTCCCGGGCTTCTTCTTCAGCGAACACCGAAGAAGAAGCCGATCCTGCTGAAGAGGAAACGGAGAGCGATCCCGCCCCTTCGGACGACGCGCCCGCGGTCTCGTCGCCACCGGTGGGTGGCGAATGGACCTTCGATGTGGAGGACGTCACGGGCGGTGCAGCCAAGGCGGCGCCTGCTCTCGATCCGAATGATCCGCCGAATGATCCGGAGGACAGCCCCGACTCGTCGCCGAAAGGAACCGCAGCGCGCGACGACGAGGATGCACCGGAAAAGGGTCCGGCCTCTGTTGCGGACCCGGAAACCGGTGGGGTCGAGGTCTCCGAAAAGCCCCTGGCGGCCAAGACTCCCTCTTCCGCGCAGGATGTTGGCAAAAAACACCCGGTTTCGGAGGGCACGAAGAAGCCCGACCCGGAGCCGGTAGTGCCGACGGGTGAGCAGGAGGGGGCGGGGGACCCGACCACAGAACCAGAACCGAAACCAGGGCCCGAGCCCGGAAAAGGGCCGGAGCAGCCAGCGGCCGATGACGGGAATACTGGGCTCAAGACGTTGAAGATCCAGGTGTACTGACCGCCTCTGTCCTGTTGGCCACCCGGTCTCCGGCGAGGAATACCTGCCCATGCGATTGCTCGTCGATCGAGATCACCTCGTGCCCGTGCCCTTGCCCGTACCCGGCGGATATCGAAATGGTCACTGAACATCTGTTCCTGTAGCGAATCGAGGATCGGGCGTTTTGCATGCCTCATCGAACGGCCGCATGGCCATCCCGGACGATGGGAGGGAATAGAACCGGCCGGAAAACGGTTGTGGCTCGTGGTTGTTGGCCAAGACGAAGAAGATCGGACAGGGGACCATGTTCGGCAAACGGCGTGAACGGCAAAAGAAGCAGGCCGAGTTCGAGGCAGAGCTCGGCCCTCATCTCGATGCTCTGTACGGTGCAGCCTTCCGGCTCACGAGGAACGGGCGGGACGCCGAGGATCTGGTCCAGGAGACCGTCCTGCGCGCCTTTCGCCACTTCGAGCAGTACCAGAAGGGGACCAAGTTCCGGGCCTGGCTGTTCAAGATCCAGACCAACACCTTCATCAATCTGTACCGGCAGCGTTCCCGGGACGCCAAGCTGCTCAGCTCGATGGATGTCGACGGCATGCCCGATCGGATTCCATCCACCGAGCTGATGAAGGCCTGGTCCGATCCGGAGCGGGCCATCGCGTTCCAGGGCGTGGGCAAGGAGGTCAAGGGAGCGCTGGAGTCCCTGCCCGTGGACTATCGCTGGGTGGTGATGCTCGCCGACCTGTACGACTTCACCTACAAGGAGATCGCCGAGATCCTCGGCTGTCCCATCGGAACCGTCATGAGCCGCCTCTTCCGGGGGCGCCAGCTCCTGCAGAAGTCGCTCTTCCGGTACGCACTGGCAGAGGGCATCCTGGTCGCCGAGGGCGACGGGGAAGGGAATGCCGCCTCGCTCGAAGAGTTCAGACGCCGCAAGAAAGAGCTGCGTCGGAGCCAGTGAGATGCGGTGCGACGAGATCGTAGCCTTCCTCTATCCGTTCCTGGATGGGGAGTTCGACACCCTGGAGCAAGCCGAGTACGAGGCTCACCTCCTCGTCTGCGAAGGCTGCCGTCAGCGGGTGGAGATGGAGCGCTGGATCCTCGTCCAGGTGCGCTCCGAGGGCACGAAGACCCCGCTTGCTCCCGAAAAGGAGGACCACATGATAATAGACCCGGTGCCGGACATCTTCCTGACGGGGCATACCCACTCCTTCGGGGTGGAGGTGTACAAGAAGATATTGCTCATAAACGGCTCCACATGGCAGTCACAGACCGATTACCAGAAGATGCACAATTTCGATCCCGATCCCGCCAAGGCGACGGTGGTCAACCTCAGGACGCTTCGGCACAAGATACTCGATTTTTCAAGCGGG
>JBDRDQ010000504.1:0-12359 GCA_043820695.1 Gemmatimonadota bacterium
ACCAGCAACTCGCCTGCGTTCAGGAATACCTCTTCGGAATCCGGGCGCCGGATCACCAGGTGAAAGAGGTCTTGAGCCTGTCGGTCCGTGATGCGTTCCCTCTTGCGGACCTGCTCCCTGAAGAGCCGGATCTGCTGATTCACCACGTCGCTCAGCCCGAACCGACGAGGCATCGTCTGGGTAGGATCCTCGGAGGCGAGGACCTCAGTTGGGAGGTCTTGTGCCCGGATCACTTCCAGGAGGGACAAACCGACCACGGAGGAGACCCGTCCTTTTCCACCAGGACGAATCCCAGAGCCTTCGGCATCCGATGGGAGTGGCCGATGAGGAAGTTTCGAGTCGGGCACCAAAGAGAATCCTTTTCAGGGTCAGAGATAGACAATCTCGGAACTCTCACGTGCCGAGGCAACGCGACCGTCGCAAATCGTTCCCAAATGACGGTGACATGCGCCCCGAGGCAAAGGATCTCTTGAGTGGAAGACGGAAGGCCCCTCCCCCGTTCGTTTCCTTCCCCTTCCCCCGTGGGTTCTTTCAACATTCCCTCTTGCCGCACCATCGAAGCTGACATATTTTAGCTTCAAAGTTCTTAATCCTGAATAAGGGTTAAGGGAAAAGATGATCTCCGTGGCTTCCCAAACCCGGAAGGGACTCGAAATGTCCGTCAATCTTCTGATGGAGCAGGAGCAGTTGAGAGACGTCCGCCCCCTGATCGATCTGGCGGACGAGGAGCTGGTAACCGCTCATCTCGATGGCCGGCCGGGGGCTTTCCAACACCTCTACGACCGTTATCGAAGCCGCTTGGTCCACTTTATCATTCGAAAAACGGGGGACGCCGATCGGGCCCAGGATCTGGTCCAGGAAGCATTCATTCGAGTCACCCGCCATCTCCATCGCTTCGACACGACGAAAAAATTCTCCACCTGGGTTTACACCATCGCCAGCAACCTATCGAAAAACGAGCTTCGGAACCGATCTCGAAGCCCCCTGGTCCTTTTCCAGAAGTTGGAGAAGAGCTGGGATGACGACCACCGGCCCCTTCAATTCGAAGACTCTCGGATGCGGCCGGACGACCTTTTCCGGAAGCGGTACCTGAGGCGGATCGTCGAGGAGACGGTTGAGGAGCTCCCAGAGCACCACCGCCTGGTCTTCCGCCTGAGGGAGCTGGAAGGGAAGAGTTACGAGGAAATCTCAGAGATCACGGGTGTGAACCTGGGAACGGTAAAAAGCCGCCTGCACCGGGCGCGGAACTCTTTCGCCCAGCGAATCGAGCCTCTTCTAAACTAGGATCGGTTTGATCCCGGCCCGATCGTCCTCACGGTTACGGCCTTCCATGGAGCCTCTAATGCAAACGCATTCGAGGCTCCATTCTTTGTATCGTTGGCCACCCGTGCTACTTTCAGGGATCCGGGCCCTGCCCCGGGATCTGGGTTCCATTTCACAGACAAAAAACCACACGACCCATGTTCGAGAATCTTCGAAACGCCTTCCGCGAAGCCGTGGATAACTTCAACAAAGAGCTGAATCGGGATGACGTCCCCGATGTGGTGGATGGACTTCTCCGGCAAATGCACGAGGAGGTCACCGACACGAAGGCCCAGCTCTATACGCTCGAAGAACAGATCAAAAAAGCCATCCAACTTTCGGAGATGGAGGGAAAGGAAGCGAGCACCTGTCGACGCAGGGAAGAGATGGCCAGCCGCATCGGTGACGAGGAGACGGCCGGGGTCGCCGCCGAATACGCGGTGAAACATGAAAAGAGGAAAGAGATTCAGGCCCGAAAGGCTCTCGCCCTTCGAGAGGAGCTGGAACTGAAGCGGGGTGAGGTGGACGACATGTTGATCAAACTCAAGGAGGCCAAGGCCAAAAGGGCGTCCCTGTCCGCCACCTCCGGCCGGGCAGAGGCCCGGAACAGCCTTGGGGAGGCAGCGGACCTCTTCAGTGAGCTGGATCGGATGGCCGAAAAGATTGAGGGCATTGACCACCAGAGGGAAGCGGAAGAGGATCTCCTCGCTGAGTTCGGCCATCTGGACTCATCTATGCCTCCACGGGGCCTATCGCCGGAAGAAGATGCGGAAGCCCGCCTCAGGGAGTTGAAGCGGAGGATGGGAGAGGGGTAGCCAGCTCTCGAAAGAAGAGGAGCCCAGCGCATTCCCCCGCCAGAAAGAGGAGCGTCTCCCGGACCCTTCCCCCAGGTGAACTCCCCGAAGCTCCACCACGAACCTGCAGGAACCACTGCCGGTCCTCGTCCTCCCCCAATAAGACCGCAAGCTCCTGCTCCCCCGCAAAACCCAGAGCGGGAGCCTGCTCGCCCCGGAGGAGGCTCAAGGACTGCGTGGAGATGAAGATCCGGGCCGGATCCTCCCTGAGATCAAGAATAAAGAGAGGGTGTGCAGTATCCTCTGTTTCAAGTTTGGACAGGGATACAATCCCACCCCAATTCCCGCCCACCAGATAGATGGCCCGCCAGAGGGGAAGGGCGAACCTGGATCGCTCACCCCCACTTCCCCATACGGCGAAGGCACCCCCATCCTGCGCCTCCGGTACTTCACCCAGGAAACGTCGTATGTCGATCACATGGTCGTCCGCCATGGCACCCTCCGTTGGTCAGTACCCTAGGGTTTTGGGGGTATGGCCGTCAATCCGACGATTGGAGCGGACTGGTTCCAGGGAAAAGAACCGGGTACATTTCCGCCCGTTCCAAGCCAGTCAACCCCACCCAATGGAATCTGATGGAGAACTGGATCGGTATCGGCGTATGGATCGTCACGGGAGGCCTCATCGGCCTCGTCATGAAGACAGTCATCAGGAGACCCGAAGTGACTCCCGGTCATACAGCCCTCATCATGATCCTCGGTGCCTTCGCGGCCGTCGTGGGGGGGATGTTGGGCGTGGGCATCTTCGCCTTCTGGGATCCTAGAGCACTTAGCCTGGGCGGGATGGCGGGAGCGGCCTTCCTGGCGATCCTATTCACCACCATCTATCGCTGGGGTGTGAAAGGTCTCATCTGAGCCCGCTGGAGTAGAGAAAAAAAAGACGACGACCTTTTCGGGCCGCCGCCTTTTTTTTCGTCCCCCACGGAGGCACCCCGTGGAGTTGGGGAAGGAGAGGTGACCAGCCCCTCCTGTTCGGGTTACGCGCCGAACTCCGCGACCTTACAGATTCAGATGGTTTCGTCCCCTTCATCCCAACCCGCCATCTTCCACCCTGGTATGACGGCTCCAAGCGGCAAATGGTTGCCCCCCGTCAAACAACCCGGTTAAGAGCGAGAAAAACCGGGCTCCCGGCACCCTGTTTTCTCCATTACGTACCGGATGGCAGAAGGTTTCGGCGTCCCATCCCGAGAGTGGAGGTTGAGGCACCCACCAACTCTTACCTACATTGCATTTCAGCTCCGGACCTTGGTTCTGATTCGCCTGCGGCAGCGGCTTATGAGAGGAAAGTCAGATGATCGACGTCAAAGGGTACATCGATGGAGAGATGGGCCGTTTTCAGGAAGAGCTCTTCGAGTTCCTCAGAATCCCATCCGTGAGCGCTCGCAGCGAGCATTCCGGTGACATTCAAAGAGCGGCAGCATGGGTCGCCGACCGAATGAGGGATGCCGGGCTGTCTGCTTCCGTGATGGACACACCTGGGCACCCGGTGGTTCTGGGGGAATGGAAGGGGGCGGGCCTGGAGGCCCCCACCCTCCTCATTTACGGTCACTACGATGTTCAACCCCCGGAACCGCTGGACGAATGGGACTCCCCTGCCTTTGAACCCACCGTGCGGGACGGAAACCTCTTTGCACGAGGTGCCTCGGACGACAAGGGTCAACTTTTCTTGCACATCAAGGCCCTGGAAGCCCAACTGAAGGGCGCCGGAGGCCTGCCCGTAAACATCGTCATGGTGGCGGAGGGGGAGGAAGAGATCGGGTCACCCAACCTCGTGCCCTTCGTGAAAGCTCATCGTGAGCGGCTCAAGTGCGATGCGGTCGTCGTCTCCGACTCTTCCATGTTCGCCCCGGGCCTTCCCTCACTTCTCTTCTCCCTCCGGGGCCTGGCCTATTTCGAGATCCACGTCCAGGGACCCGCCGGAGACCTCCATTCCGGCAGCTACGGAGGAGCGGTCGTAAACCCCGGCAACGTTCTGGCCAGGGTTGTGGATTCCTTGAAGAATGAGGACGGGAGTGTCGCCATTCCCGGGTTCTACGATGATGTCATGGACTGGGACGAGAAGACCCGGGAGGCTATTGGGGCTCTACCGTTCGACCTGGATGGATTCAGGGGAGAGGTCGGTGCCCCCGGACTCAATGGCGAGGCTGGATTCAGCCTGTTGGAGCGCCTCTGGATTCGCCCCACCTGCGACGTGAACGGGCTTCTTTGCGGGTACACCGGCGAAGGGGCGAAGACCGTACTGCCTGCCCGGGCCATGGCCAAAGTGAGCTTCCGGTTGGTTCCGAACCAGGATCCGGCCAGGGTCGCCGAACTCCTCAAGAAGCACATCGCCCGAATTGCTCCGCCGGAGGTAAAGGTGCGGGTGGAGGAACTCCATGGGGGCCGGCCCTGGAAGGCCGAGTTGGAAGGCAGATTCTTCGAGGCCGCCAAGGCGGCCCTGCAGAAAGCGTTCGGGACGGCTCCGGTCCTCACGGGTGAGGGCGGATCCATCCCCATCGTGGTGGATTTCCAGGAGATCCTGGAGGCTCCGGTCCTCCTTATGGGTTTTGCGCCTCCAGGGGCCAACATGCATGCTCCGAACGAGTGGATTCCCCTGGAGAATTTCGAAAACGGGATCCGGGCGGTAGCCCAGTTCTACACTGAATTGGGTCGCTGAACTGATCCGGGTGGCCCCCTGACCTTCGGCCCGGATTAGCCCTCCTCGGGGACCATGGACCCCGCCCTGAGGAGGGCTCTGGCTTTGTTAAGAGTCTCCTCGAATTCCCGGCTGGGATCGGAGTCCGCGACAATGCCCGCCCCGGCTTGCACGAAGGCCCGGGATCCGGCTATCACCACGGTTCGGATGGTGATCGCCGTATCCATGTTCATCCCCCCGAAGCTGAAGTAGCCCACCGCCCCTGCGTAGGGGCCTCGCTTCAGAGGTTCCAGCTCATCGATGATCTCCATGGCCCGGATCTTGGGGGCCCCGGAGACCGTCCCCGCCGGAAAGCAGGCCTTGAAGACGTCCATGGCCGAGAGGCCATCCCTGAGCTCCCCTTCTACCTGACTCACCAGATGCATGACGTGTGAATACCTCTCCACTACCATGAGGTCCGGGACGCGAACCGATCCGAACTTGGCGACCCGCCCCACATCGTTTCGGCCCAGATCCACCAACATCCGGTGTTCGGCCAGCTCCTTTTCATCGGCCCTGAGCTCCTCGGCCAGGACTCGATCCTCTTCCGCGGTCTTCCCCCGAGGCCGGGTCCCGGCGATGGGCCGGACCGTGACGGTCCCGTCCTCCACCCTTACAAGGACCTCTGGGGAGCTCCCCACCAGGTTCAGGCCGTCCAACTCCAGGAAGTAGAGGTAGGGCGACGGGTTGACTGTGCGCAGGACCCTGTAAAGGTCGAAAGGACGGCCCCCGTAGGGCATGGCCAACCGCTGACTCAGGACCACCTGGAAAGCATCCCCCTCCCGGATGAACTCTTTGATCCGCTCCACCCCCTCCTGAAAAGCACCCCTGGTGAGAGTGCTGGTAAAGGGAGGGTCTTCCGGCGGCTCCGGTTTGATGTCCAACGGCGAGGGGGGTGGGCCCCACCTTGAGACGCCGGATCAACTCCCCGGCCCGTCGCCCCCCCTCTTCGTATCGGTCTCGAAGCTCAGCCTCGGTGAGGTGCGGTTCGACAGGAACGGCCGCCACGGCCATTCCTCTCCCCAGGAGGTTGTCTATGACCAGGACGAGGTCGGTGAAAAGAAAGAGGCCGTCGGGTAGATCCAGGTCATCGGGAGGGACGTCGGGAAGCCGCTCGATGTGCCTCGCTACGTCGTATCCGAAGAACCCGACCGCGCCCCCCCAGAAACGGGGGAGCCCCTGGACCCGGGCCGGGCTTCGAGCCCGAAGTCGCATATCCAGATCCTCCAGGGGATCGGCGGCGTCCACTGTTCTCCACCCGGCCTCCGGCCCCCAAAGGCTTACCATTCCACCCTTCAGTCGCCAGGCTTCCCGGGGTTGGCTTCCCAAGAAGGAGTAACGGGCCCATTGTTCTCCCCCGACTACCGATTCCAGGAGGAAGCCGAAGGGGGGACGGTAGAGCTTTGCGTAGGCCGTGACAGCGGTATCGGTGTCGAAGAGGAACTCCCGCCACACCGGGACGACCCCCGCGCCACGGGAGAGCGTCGAGAACTCAGGGAAAGAAGGGTAGAGTTGCATGGATTGGACGGTTGCGGGGATGGTTCCGCATCATCCTCTGGAAGAATTCTGCCGACCGGAGCGAGAATGAATGTCCCCGGGTACTGATCATACGTCAACCGCCGTTCTCGCCGTGGACACCGGGGGTACTTTCACCGACCTCCTCCTGCTTGCCGACGGTAGCCTCACGACTCTGAAGATTCCCTCAACACCCTGGGACCCGGCGGAGGCCGTTCTGGCCGGGAGCCGGCAGCTCTTGGGGGACTCCAAGCCTTATCGACTCCTCCATGGCTCTACCGTGGCCACCAACGGTCTCCTGGAAAGAAAGGGAGCCCGAGTGGTCCTGGTGACCAATCGCGGCTTCGAGGACGTAGTGGAGATCGGCCGTCAAAACCGGCCCCAACTGTATGCCCTGGTAGGGCATCGGCCTCCACCCCTTGTCGCGCGGGAAGACCGAGTGGGGATCGTTGGCAGAATCGGTCCGGATGGGGAGGAGCTCGAAGCTCTGGACGCTGGGGAGTTGGCCGGGTTGAGATCCCGTGTAGAGGGGGCCGATGCGCTGGCGGTGGTTCTCCTCCACTCTTACGCCAATCCGGACCATGAGGAAGCCGTAGCGGCGGCCCTGGAGGGACTGGACCTTCCCCTCTCCGTTTCATCCCGCCTCCTCCCGGAGTACAGGGAGTACGAGCGGACGTCCACGACCGCTGTGAACGCCTACGTCTCCCCCATCATGTCCCGGTACCTGGGAAGGCTCGCCCGGGAGAGCAGGGCCCGCCCCATTCACATCATGAGCTCGAACGGCGGGGCCGTTCCGGTGGAGCGGGCGATCCGGGAACCGGTCCACACCGTCCTCTCGGGACCCGCCGGTGGGGTCGTGGGCGCGCTGGCCTGGGCGAAACGCTCTGGGTTCGAACAGATCATCACCTTTGATATGGGTGGCACCTCCACCGACGTATCGCTCTGTCCTGGAAGACCCCTTCACACCCGGGAGTTCGAAATCGGCGGGCAGCCCGTCGCCGTTCCGGTCATCGACATCCACACCGTGGGAGCCGGAGGGGGATCCTTGGCAAGGGTGGACCCGGGAGGCGCCCTCCGGGTGGGGCCCGAAAGCGCCGGGGCCGACCCAGGTCCGGTGGCCTACGGCCAGGGGGGGAAAGATCTCACTGTCACCGATGCCCACGTGTGGTTGGGACGTCTTCCCCCCAAGGCCTTTCTGGGTGGGGAGGGAAGCCTGGACAGGGACCTCATCGCTGAGCCCTTGGGGGCTTTGGCCGAAAAGCTGGGCAAGACACCGGAGAATGCGGCCGAGGGGATACTGTCCGTGGCGAACACCGCAATGGAACGGGCCCTGAGGGTCATTTCCGTGGAGCGGGGTTTCGATCCCGCCGAGTTCATCCTGGTGGCCTTCGGGGGTGCCGGTGCCCTCCATGTAGCGGAGTTGGTGGAACGATTGGGAGCCAAACGGGCCCTGGTTCCGCCGGATCCGGGTCTTCTCTCCGCGTATGGGATGCTGGCAGCCCCTCCGACCCGTGAGGTGTCCCGCACCCTACTGGTCTTGTCCTCCGATCCCGATGAAGAGGACAGGCTGGAGGAGGCATTTTTTGGGCTGCAGTCCCAAGCCGTCCAGGAGATGGTCGCGGAAGGGAATGACCCCGACTTGCTCACGGTCCGGCATTGGGTGGAGGCCCGGTACCGGGGTCAGAGCTTTGAGCTCCGGGTACCCCGAAAGAACTGGGCCAAGGCTTTTCACGACGCCCACAGGGAACGTTACGGCTACTCTCGGGAGGGGACGCCGGTCGAGGCCGTTACCCTTCGAGCCGTTGCGGAATCACCACCCCTTCTTCTGTCCCCAGCCACCCTCCCGGGTGCTGACGCTGAGCCCCGGGTGGAAATGAGTTCCGCCTTCTTTGATGGGAACGAGATCCGGGTGCAAAGAGTATGGCGTAAAGACCTCTTGAAGGGGCACACCCTGGAAGGACCGGCCATCGTCCTGGAGTACTCTTCGACGACCTGGCTCCCGCCTGGGTGGCACCTGGAAGTGGATACGTGGGGCAGCCTTCTTCTCTCGAAGGAGTAATGCATGGTGGAAAAGGCCAGCGACCCCGTAAATCGAGGCGGAGTGACTCCGCCTTACGGATGGGCCCTCATGTCCACAGTCGCCGTGGCCCTGTTATACATCGTCACCCTCGCCCCAACGACGGCTTTCTGGGATACCAGCGAATACATCGCTACAGCCCATATCCTGGGAATTCCCCACCCACCCGGGAACCCCCTCTTTGTGGTCCTGGCCAGGGCATGGGACATCATCCTTGCGCCTCTTGGGCTGTCGGTAGCCGTCAAGATCAACCTATTCTCCGCCACCATGAGCGCCCTGGCTCATGGTTTCTGGTTCCTGGTGGTTCACCACATCCTTCGTCATTTCACGGAAGATCGAGTGTTTCCTTTGGTGGGCGCTTTCGTCGCCGTCCTTGTGAGCGCCACAGCTTTCACCGTCTGGAACCAGTCCAACGTCAATGAGAAGGTCTACACCGTTTCCCTCTTCACCATTGCGCTGCTCTCCTGGCTAGCCTTCCACTGGAGAGAGAATCTGGGAAGGGGAAAAGACGACAACCTCCTTATCCTCATGGTGTTCATCCTGGCCTTGTCGGTGGGGAACCACCTCATGGCCGTTCTTGCCGCCCCTGCTCTCGGCCTCTTCATCCTCCTGGTTCACCCCCGAACCCTCCTCAACTGGAAGCTTTACCTGGCCGCTGTGGTCGCCACCTTCCTGGGCCTCTCCATTCACCTCTACCTGCCTCTCAGGGCAGCCCTGGGTCCCGTGATCAACGAGGCTTCTCCCACCTGCGAGAGCTTGACCGGAGCCTTGACGAGTATCCTCACATGGGGCCAGGGGGGATGTGAGAACCTCTCCGACGCCCTTAGTCGGAAGCAGTACGTAAAACCGCCGATATGGCCGATATCGATCCGGCCTGCGCCGCTGCACCTCCAGTTCGCGAACTACCTCCAGTATTTCGACTGGCAGTGGGCCCGGGTCCTCCAGGGAACCCAGGTCGTTTTCGCCGTCGCCAGGTTGCCGTTCACCCTCCTCTTCACGGGGCTGGGAGTGTATGGGGCACTGGAGCATTTCCGGAGAGACCGACTGAGCTGGTGGTATGTTTTCAGCCTCTTCGGAACCCTCTCCATCGGGCTCACCTTCTACCTGAACTTCAAGTATGGGTTTTCCATCCTGGATCCCCTGGGAGACCTCTCCGCTCACGAGGTGAGGGAGCGGGACTACTTCTTCATCGTCAGCTTCTCGCTCTGGGGCCTGTGGGCCGGGATGGGGATCACAGCCCTTTGGCAGAAACTCGCCGGCGGCTTGGTGACCGGTTACCGGAAGGCCGCTCCCATTCTGCTCATTGCGGTGATTCCCCTGGTGCTGAACTGGCCCTGGGCCAGCCGGGCAGGGGACTACTCCGCCAGAGACTGGGCATACAACCTCCTCATGAGCGCAGAACCCTACGGGGTGATCTTCACTAACGGGGACAATGACACCTTCCCTCTCTGGTACCTCCAGGAGGTAGAGGGAATCCGGCAAGACGTGACCGTCATCGTCACCTCTTATCTGAATATCGACTGGTATGTCTTTCAGCTCCGGGGGCTGACCACCCCCTGCCCAGAGGGCACGGATCCCAGCTCCGATCCAACCAGAATCGTCTGCCAGCGACCCTACACTCCGGAGGGCTCCCCGGGGGCCGAATACGGCGGCCCGGCCGATGCGGAGGTGATTCGTGCCGCGGGGAAGATCCCTCTCCTGATGGATGATCCCGTCAGGCCTCCTACCCGCTCCATCCTGGCTCTGGATGACGCCACCATCGAGCAGGTGGCCCAGACTCTGGTGCCGTTGAGGGAGAATCGGGTCGTGGATCTGGGTCAGGGCGTCTCGGCTCGGTTGGAGGGGGGAAGCTACATCGAACCCTGGCACCAGTTCGCCTTGGCCATCATCAGCACCGCATTGGGTGACCGGCCCGTCTACTTCGCGTCCAGTGGGAACGCCGCGGGCCATCTGGGCCTCACGCCTTTCCTCATCCGGCAAGGTCTGGCATTCCGGCTTCACGAAGGGGCTCCCGCTTTGGAGGCTCTACAGGGTGTGGTGGAGCTACCCTACTCGGCCTTCTCCAACGTCACCGGGATCTACCTCGACGCCCCGCGCACCCAGGCGCTGGCGTCGGATGTGTTCATTCATCGAAATGGACTCCCGGACGAGTGGCCCCGATGGCCGTGGCGGGCTGTGCTCGGAATACCCAGTTACTACTCCTGGGTCCACTACGCCCTGTACCAAGGGGCGATCCTGGAAGATCGAACGGAAGACGCGGAACACCACCTGGGCCGGGCTGAAGCGTGGGCCCGGCTGAGGGAGATCAGCTAAATGCCTGTTGGCGAGGTGGGGCAAGGCGGGTTTCTGGCCGGGACTCTTAACGGACTCGGAGTAGTCCCACGCCGGCAGGGAGGGTCTTGAGGTAGGTCCGGCCCTTCTCAGGATGCTCACGGAAGTCGAATAGGCCGTCGAAAAACTCAGGGGCCCGCTCTACCACAGATCCTCTGGTCAATAAAAGCACCTGAGGGATTCGGGATAGGATTCGCCTGAGAAGGCTCAGGGCTCGCAATTGGTCCTCGGCGCCCATCCGGTCGAATGGGTCTCCCAATACAAAAGAGCCAATGGGGTTCCAGTCCTCAGCGAGAAGCTCCACCAAGGCCATCCGAAGGGCCACTACAGCAGCTGCCCGGTCTTCGTCAGCCTCCACACCGGCTGATCCCCCCCCGTCGACCAACTGAACCTCTCTCCCTTCATCACCCAGTCCCAATCCCAGAATTCGCCCACCAGTGAGGCGGTTCAACCTCCGTCCACCCCGATTCAGGAGGCGGGTCCGGCACTCCTGCAAGATCTCGTCCTGGAGGCTACCAGCCCAATCGTAGAGCTTGCGAAACCCAGGCGGAGTCTCGGGGATCTCCCCGGAACCGCCCTTGAAAGCTTCCAATTCCTCCAACGAGGCCTCGGTCTCGTTCCCCTCCTTCAACAGGACATCGAGCCTATCCCCCAACTCCCTCTTCCGAACCCGAAGCTCGTCCAGCTCCCTCAGGGAAGAACGGGCAACCTCCAGGCGTTCCGTGCAGTCTTCGATCCGAGCGTTCAGTCTGAGGGACTGTCCCTCCAACTCGATCAGGTTCTGGGGCTTCTCTTCCAGCTGCTCCCACCGCCGACGCCACCATTGGCCATCCTGGACCAACTCTTCCCACTCGTCCCGGAGTTCCGCCAGGACCTCCTGGAAGTGCTCCGCGAGAAGACGGCCACAGGTGGGGCAGGGGCTATCAGCACCTAGCGCCTCCAGCTTCCGGATACGGGTCCTGAGTTCTCTCCCCCGGTCTCTGTAAGCCACGAGGTGGGTCTCTGCGTCCTGCCGCTCCCGGTGCCATTCCATGGTCCCCGCCCCCAGGTCCCCGCCAATTTCCGTCACGCTCCCCCGGAGATCCAGAAGCTCAACTTCCAGCTCCGCGAGACGTTCCGGAACATCCTGGAGAGCTCGCAACTGGCTCCTCAGATCCGCCAGCTCCGATTCCAGCATCAACCGCTCATAGTCTCGGGCCGAGAGCTCACCCAGATCCCGATCCCTCCTCAGCCCCGGGTATCGCTCCGACAAGGCCGACAGAAGGCCCTCCAGCTCCCCGACACCCCGCGCCGCAGCCAGCAGAGCCTCCCCACCGATGAGAACGTCCTCTGGGGAATCCCCGCCTGCTCCACACCAGGCCAGAGCGATGGCTTCCGCCGGCAGCCCCCACTCGGTGATGGAGCCTTCGGCTCCGCCCACCGGTGTGTTGGCCGCCGCAGCGCCGGTCCTTCTCCAGAAGCTCCCCTCCCGAATCCCGAGTCGAAGAGCGAGGGCTGCCTTCCCTTCCTCTTCGCCGGCCTTGGTGACCCCCGGAAGTTCCGGATAGATGCCCACCCCCCAAAGGAGAGTGTTGGCGAAAGCTCGCAGGGTTCTGCCGTCAGCTCCCAT
>JBDRDQ010000505.1:0-7086 GCA_043820695.1 Gemmatimonadota bacterium
CTTACATCTTGATGTATGACAAGGACGACGCTGAAGATGCCCCCTGACTTGTTGGGACGCTTGAAGGAGAGGGCGGCCCAGGAGGGCCGCAGCATGCAGGAGCTGGCCAACGACCTCCTGAGGGATGGACTGGCGCGACTCCATGACCCGATCCCCTACACTCTGGAGATGGAGGGCTGGGAGGCCGTCACCCAACCCGGTGTCGATCTACTCGACCGGGACAAGCTCTTCGACCTCATGGACGGCCGATGAGAGCGATCGATACCAACGTCCTGGTCTTTGCCGAGATCTCGAGCAGCCAAAACCACACCAAGGCCCGGGCCCTTCTCACGGAGATGGCAGAAGGAGGGCACCCATGGGCGATCCCCTGGCCCTGTGTGTACGAATTCCTTCGGGTGGTAACCCATCCCAGAGTGTTCCACCCTCCGGTCCCGCTGGATCGGGCGCTCTCGGATCTTCGAGGGATCCTGAGCTCCCCCTCCCTCCGCCTTCTCCAGGAAACACCGCGACATCCGCAGTTCATGGAAGAGGTTCTGCTGTCGGGAGGGGTGGCAGGAAACCTGATCCACGACGCCCACATCGCCGCGCTCTGCATCGAGCACGGCGTGTCGGAGCTGCTTACCGCGGACCGGGATTTCGAGAGATTCGATGGACTGAGAGTCGTGAACCCGTTCTAGCCCGGCCGGGCACGAGCCCTCCGACCCGCACCTCCCGTCACCGGGCCAGGACCCCCTCCGGCAAGAGTTCCTGAAAAAAGTCGCACTCTGCGCAGAGCTTCTTCTTGTCCGCCCAGGAATGAAGCCGCCTACCCTTACAGATGTGCCCAGACAGCAACCAACAGAGGTGTCCCTGTCTGGTGTTGTAGACCAGACACCCCTGACGCTCGGCCTCCGAGCATTGGACGGAATCCCAACAGGAGTGCGAGCCGAAGGCAGCGCCATGGCGATGTGCCATCAGAAGAAGAAGGACCGCCTTCTCAACCGCTGGGCTCGGGTTCCGCCAACCTTGTTCACAGCTCTGAACCGTCCGCAGCGAAACGCCGATCAGGTCAGCGAATTCGGATTGGCTCTGGCCGACCTGCCTGCGGACGGCTTTGAGATCGATGTTGAGTCGCCGGACCATTGTGACTCCCTGATCAGGACCAGTTGCACCCTCCGCTCATCCCCGCTACGGTTATGTCACATTGTGATACGTCCACCGTGGGCGCAAGGGCAACAGCACATCGATCGTGACAAGACGGACGAGGAACGAATATGACGGCTTCGATGATTCTTTGGACCCTCGACCTGCTCGACTGGGTCAGGGAGCAGCTTGTCGAGGGATGGCCCGGGGCCAAGCTGCGGGGAAGCGCACCGGACATCACTCCGGACCCCTACGGAATCCGTTTCAGGGAATCCGGAAAGCAGTACTGGCTCGTTCTCTCTCCCGATGCCATTCGAAACACGGGAGTGTCAGAGGTGACATCTCTCCTGGAGACGATGGATTGGATCCCCACGATAAAGAAGACGGGCGGCATTTCAGTGGACGTTCGTGGCCCCACGGGAAGGCAACCCGTCCTCATACCCTGGCCGGCGCTGGGCCCGGAATCAAAGGTCGAGGCCAGCGCCTAGCGCTTCTCCCCTACATCCCCCCGATCTACATCCCTCCGATCTGCATCTCCCTTATGCGGAAGGTGGGCGCGGTCATGGTCCGATTCAGGTCCAGGTCGCTGCCCAGCATGTCGATGCCATTCAGCATTTCGTCGGCGGATGCTGCGATGGTGAGACCCATGACCGGGAAGGCCAACCTTCCGTTCTGGATCCAGAATCCCTGGGCGCCACCGCTGAAGCCTCCGCTCACGGGGTTGATCCCGTACCCTGTCACGCTTTTCAGGTACAACCCGTTCGGGGTGGACCGAATGATCTCCTCCGGGTCGGTGTCGCCGGCTTCCACATAGAAGGCGTGGGGGCCGATTCCGGGCAGGCTGGAAAAGCCGCCTCGGGAAGCGTTCCCCGTGCTCTGCACGCCGGCCCGGGACGCCACCATCGTGTTGTACATGAACCCTTGGAGCACGCCGCCATCGATGATGGTGCGGCGCTGGGTGGGGACGCCCTCGCCGTCGAAGGGGCTCGAAGCCAATCCCTTGGGACGGGTGCCGTCGTCGACCACCGTGATCAGGTCAGAGGCGATCTTCTCCCCGACCTTGTCGGCCAGGAAGCTGGCGCCCTGGAGCACCCGCTCCCCATTGATGGCTCCCAGGAGGCCGCCCAGGAGAGACCGGGCCACATCGGGGTGGAAGATGACGGGGGCACGCTGAGTCCTCACCATCTGGGGGTCCAGCATCTCGTAGGCGCCTCGAGCCGCCTTTTCGGCGATCTCCTCCGGAGACAGCAGCTCGGAGAAGAACCGACGGGAGCAGTACTCACCCCCCGACGACTTCTGGTCACCCTTCTCGGCCACCACGCTCACTCCGAAGTTGCAGGCGCTGGACCGATAGCTTTTGGCCAGGCCGTTGGAGTTGGCCAGGTACACTGACCCCTCCCCCTCCCCGTACCCCGATCCGTTGCTCACCGTGATGCGGGAATCGGCCATAGCGAGGCGCTCCAGCTCGGTGATCATGGCGATCTTGTCATCCATGGAAACGCCGGCCATATCGGGATCAAAAAGGCCTTCCACCGCGGTGACCCCGGGATCGCCGGGCAGAATGTTGTGCTCGTCGGCCGTCATGTGCCGTGCGAAGTTCACCGCGCTTTCGATAGCCTTATCGAGGGAGGCATCGGAGAGGTCGTTGGAATGGGCAAAGCCCATCTTCCCTTCTCGGAATACCCGAAATCCGGCGCCGTGAGAGGAGGACTCCTGAATCGTCTCCATCTCCCCATTTCTGACTTCGATGCTGAGCTGGCGCCCCTCCTCGATCAAAACTTCGGCGGAATCGGCCCCCCTGCTCAGGCAGCGGTCAACAAGCTCTTGCGAAAGGTTCTGGTACTGCATGACACGTTCTCCCTGACGTAGGCGCTCTCAGCGACGCTCGCGCCGCCAGCGCTGTCTATGCGTTCCGCTCTTAGGCTCTGCTTCCACCGACGTTGATTCCCCGGATCCTCACCGTGGGCTGCCCCGCTGACACCTCAGCCGCCTGCCCTTTCCCGCAAATGCCGGGGCCGAAGGCAAGGTCGTTCCCCACCGCGTCCACGTTGGACACCACGTCGATGCAATTCCCGACCAGCGTCGCCCCCTTCACCGCCGTCGTCTTCCGGCCCTTCTCGATAAGGTAGGCTTCCCGGCAGGTGAAGTTGAATTCGCCGGTGATGGGGTTCACGCTTCCACCGCTGAGACTCTGGACATAAAGGCCGCTCTCCGTCGACGCCACGATGTCGGCGGGGTCGGAGTCGCCCCGGTCGATGAAGGTGTTGGTCATGCGTGGAATGGGGAAATACCGGAAGCTCTCCCGACGACCGTTCCCGGTCCGCTCCAGCCCCAGTTGGTTCGCCGAGAGGATGTCAGTCATGTAGGCCGCGAGAACGCCATTCTCGATGAGTACGTTCCGCCTGGCCTGCGTGCCCTCGTCGTCAAAGTCGATGGTGCCCCGCATGTTGGGGAGGGAACCGTCGTCCACCATGGTGAAAACGTCGCTGGCCACCTTCTGTCCCATCTTCCCGGTGAAGGCCCCGATACCCCGGGCGATGTTGTCGGCCTCCAGCGGATGCCCCACGGCCTCGTGGACCAGGACCCCGCCCCATCCGTTCTGCATCACCACGTCCATCCGGCCCGCGGGTGCGTCTTCCGCTTCCAGCATGGCGATGGATTCCCTGGCACAGGTCCGGGCCACCTCCTCCGGCGTCACCTCCTCGAACATCTCGAAGCCGCTATGGCGACTAAGGCGCTCCCGGCCCATATGGCGGGTGCCGTTTCCCACGCCCAGCGTCTCGACGATGAAGAAGAGAAGGGGCTGCTCGTCGCTCAGGTACACCCCCTCACTGGTGGCGATGACCCGGCCCCGGACCTCATCGTTGTAGTTGATGCTGGCCATGGTGATGCGGCTGTCGTAGTCCAGCGCCGCCTGGTTGGCCCGTTCCATGATCTCCAGCCGCCGGCTGTCGGCGATGTCCTCCAGGGGGAGCAGGACCGACCCGAAGGTCTCACGCACGGTCGGAGCGCCGATGGACACCGGCTCGCACATGGGGGCGCCACGGGCGATGTAGGAGGCGACCTCGGCAGCCCTCAGCAGGGCCTCCTCGGTGATCTCTTCAGTGTAGGCGTACCCCGTCTTGTCCCCGGCGATGACCCTGACGCCGGCCCCCTGGCTCACGCCGAACTCGGCGCTCTTGAAGCGGGACTCCTCCATTACGATGGAGCGGGCGATGCGATTCTCGACGTAGACGTCGGCAAACTCACCGCCCTGGGCCAAGGCTGCTTGAATGGTGGCGTCCAGAAGGTGCGGATCGATCTGGACCTTGGCGCTGGCTATCTGCGGGCCGGCGCATCCTTCCAGCAAACCCACCAGGGACGGGCCCGCCGCTATCACCAGACCACCCTTGATGGATTTCTCCAGGAAGGCCCTCCGCGGAATGTCCGAGACGAAGTATCCTTTGATTCTCATGCCCCACTCCTTGTGCGTATTACAGGCTGCGCGAGGTAACCGACCGCAGGACCCTGAGCCGGCTCCGGCCTGTTTGGCGCCAGGCCCTCAGCTGGGTTGAAGAAGCTAGGGGGTGGAAGGTGGGGGGCAAGGGGTCAGGGCCCGTGCTTTTGTGCCTCCTCGAGCCAGGCTCCGAGAAAAGGATCCACCAGGCGGTGGCGGACATCGCCATGGCGTGCGTCCTGGCGAATGAGGTGGCGCTCTTCCAAAGCCTTCAACGCCGCCTGAATACTGGAAGCGGAAATGCCGGATCTCCTCGAGACCTCCCCGGATTGAAGCTTCCGGCCGCCGGATTCCAGGATCGCCTTCAGGGCCTTCTTCTGATTCTTGGTGAGGACCGACCAAATCTGGGTGTAAGCCGGATCTTCCCTCTTCACGATTCGACGCAGGGCATCGGCCACACCGTCAGGGTTCAGGACTCCCAGAGTCCCCGCTCGGAGCATCTCCCACGCTTCGTGGGCAAGCCTCTGGACGTTGTAGGGCACCTCTTCGGCCATCTCCATGATCGCCTCGCATCCACCCGGATCCACGTGGAACCCCGATGACTGGAATGCGCTAACCAGGAAGCTCAGGAACTCACCTTTGGGAACCTCACCGAGGAACATTCGCTCGCCGAGGCGATAAAAGGGACGCCCCGCGTCTTCTGTCATGGTGGTGAGGAGGCGCGTTGCCGACCCGGCGAAGATGTAACCGACATGTCGGTGTCTCTGAATGGTTGCTCGTAACTGTCTCTCCGCCGTCTCCCCATGCTCCAACACGATCTGCTGAATCTCGTCGAGAATGACCACCACCTCCGTCTCGATTCGGGAGGCAAGGTCATCAATCGCATCAAGGGCATCGGTGAGGAGGGGGACCTCCCCGTGGGTCTCGGCATCGACCCCGAGAGCGATGGTGAGGGATCCGTCTGGTCCAAGCGTAATTCGGGGTCGGAGGGAGGCTGCAACGGAGTTGATAAGGGCGGAGGCCTTCTCCATTGGCGTCCGGAGTGCCCGAACCCCGGCCGTGAGAATCGCCTGAGAGAGGACACCCAAGGTCTCGTATTTCTCCGCATCGAAGCGAAGAACGATTACGCCGTTTTCCTCTGCCCCTTCCCCGGCAACGCTCAGGAGAGAGGTTTTCCCGAACCGTCGGGGTCCGATGAGAAAAAGCCTCCCTCGATTTCGAATCACGGCGGCGATCCGAGCCAATTCTTCCTGCCGATCCACCAACTCATCCCGGCCGAGCTCCCGCCCATACTCGAAGGGGTTTCTTTGACTGGCCCTGTCTTTCATCACGGTTTCTCCGTCACGGATATTACATGATGTAATCTACATGACGCCGGCCCCGTCTTCAACCTCCTTCCCCACGACCCGTCCGGAGCTTCACCGATAGCCTTCCCCGCCCCCTACCGCCCCGGATGCCCGTAGGCCGGCGAGTCGATCTCCTGGACCCGCTCCACATACTCCTGATCCGAGATTCCGTTGGACCAGGCTCCTGCGCTCCGTGCCCCCAGGTATCCGGCCAGGAAGATGCCCATGACGGCGCCGGCGAAGCCAAGAGAACCGATCCGGCGACGTCCCACCGTCCGGACTTCGGGGGCTCTCTTCACCGGACAGACCGCAACGCAGTCCAGACATCCGGTGCACTCCGGGCTCATCACCTCGTCACCCTTGGAGACGGGGAGCCTGGCCATGCAGGCCTTGTCGCAGAGCCCGCAACTCACGCAGGGGTCCGCGTTTCGGATCACGTGGGTAGGGGAGATCCAGGAAAAGATCCCCAGGAATGCGCCGTAGGGACAGAGATACCGGCACCAGAATCCCTGAACGAAGACCGATGCCAGAACAAGAGTCCCCATGACTATGGTCCCGGTCTTCCCCAGCTCGACGAAGAACAGGCCCATCTTCACGTCAGCCACCCGGTTGTAGGGGGACTGAATAAAGGCTTGGAGCTCCGCCGCACCCATGGTGATGACTGCACCCAGAAAGAAGGCCATCAGGAGGTACTTCAAGCTCCGCAGCGGAATGTCCAGCCACTTCCAGATGCGGAAGTTCCGGCCGAAAGACCAGCGGCCGAACCGAGCCAGGAGCTCCGAAAGGAACCCCACCGGGCACACCCAGGAACAGAATCCCTTTCGCAGAAGAACGGCCATGGCCAGCGCAACGAGCACCAGGACGGTGGCCGCCGGGTGGATAGTGTTGAGCGTGCCCTGCATGGCCCAGTCTCGAATCCCCATCAGCCCACTGATGGGGAGGAACCCTTCGACACCGGGGGGACGGGAGGGAAGTGGTAGTTCCCCCGCCTGGGCCGCCCGGTAGAACACAGCGAACCGGATTCCGAGATAAACGCAGACCAGCGCGAAGAATGCCTGGACGAGGATCCGAACCCGAAAGGTACGATCGGCCCGCCGGCCGGTCTTTCCACCTAGCCATGCCAGGGCCCGGCCCAGCCAAGCCCGAACCCGCTCCAGCCAAGCGGATTCGGGCCGGCCGGCC
>JBDRDQ010000506.1:0-6366 GCA_043820695.1 Gemmatimonadota bacterium
CCTCCAGTTCACGTTCCCTTCGGGCTTGCCGCGCTTGCAGCACGGCCCGAACTCCCAACACGATTCCGAACCACCCAGCGACGACGGCGATGAACCACCCGACGACCCAGGGGAAGAACCCCGCCAGAGTGGCGACGACGAGCACCAGTGCCGCGGCCGTGCCGAGCACGGTCCGGTCTTCTCTCCCCAGGGTCCGGTGCCCCGCGATGGCGTCCCCGAGACTGGAGCCGGCTCTGACCAGGGCCGGCACCCCCCAGGTGGCCGACGCGCCACTCCCCGCCCTCAGCCGCTCGAAACGCTCCTGAAGGGTCCGGCCCGGATCCAGCGTGGTCTGGGCCGGACCGTCTCCCGCGGCTCCTCCCTTTTGAGGAAGTCCGGCCGCCCGGGCGAGTCGGGGGGGAAGCACGATCTCCACGGCCGACGCTAAATCAGCCAGGAAGAGACCCTCCAGCTGGGCAGCCAGCATCTCGTCCAGAACCCCCACGTCGATCTCCCAGTTCCCCAGAAGGCTCGCGGAGTTCATGTTGCTGGATCCGACCCGGGACCAGATTCCGTCCGCCACCATGGTCTTGGCGTGGATCATGGGCCCCTGCCACTCGAAGAGCCTCACTCCCGCTTCCAAAAGCCCCCGATACCCTCCCCGGGACAGACTCCCCACCAAGGGCCAATTGTTGAAGGCAGGAAGGAGGATCCGGACGTCGACCCCGTCCTGTGCGGCCGCCGTGAGGGCCTCGACCAAGGGGAACGGAGCCACGAAATAGGGATCGGTGATCCAGATCCGTTGCTGGGCAGAGGCTGCGATGAGCTGGGTCTCCCTGTAGACCCGTGATCTCCAGGGCTCACCCTCGATGATCCATACCGGCGTCTTCCCTGCGGGCTCGATCTCATCCGGATCACTTCGGGCCCGCTCCGAGACGGGATCTCCGATCTGCCCCCAGATTCGTTCGAAAGCCCGGGAGCAGACCGCTGCGGCCGGCCCCATGATTTCGACGCCCGTGTCTCGCCAGGGAGGGTTCTTTCCGTCACCGGCCCACTCCTCCCCAACGCAAAACCCACCGATGAAGGCAATCGTTCCATCGACGCACACCATCTTCCGATGGTCCCTCTGGAGCACGCCGAAGGGGTCTCGGACAGAAGGGGGATTAAAAGCCCGGACCTCGACCCCGGCTTCCCTGAAGGGCTTCCAAAAACGACGGCGGGTGGCCCAGCAACCCATCCAATCGTAGAGGACCCTCACCTCGACACCCTGGCTGGCCTTCTTGACCAGGGCATCCCGGAATACCCTGCCCACCCGGTCGTCCCGAACGATGTAGTTCTCGAAGTGGACATAGTCCCGGGCCCCGTCGATGGCCTCGATCCAAGCGTCGAAGGTGTAGGGCCCATCGAATTGCAGCAGGAGGGTGTTACCCTCGACCCGGGAGGCCCCGGTCGCGCGTTTCAACACCCAATCGGGGAGTTTCGTCCGCAACCCAGGGACGGAGTTCGGGTCGGTTTCGAAATCAGGAGTGCTCATTGCCTGTGAGGCGATACCCGATGAGTTTGTAAACGAGCTTCGCGGCCAGGAAGTCCGGGGCCGCCATCCCTGGGATGGGGGCAAGCTCCACCACATCGCAGGCCAGGACCTTCCGCTCCCGGAAAACCCTCCGAAGGAAGCGGAGAGTCCCATACCAGTCACCTCCACCCGGCTCCGGCGTACCGGTGGAGGGCATGACGGATGGGTCCAGGAAGTCCACGTCGAAAGTGATGTAGACAGGATCTCCCAGGGCTTCCAAGGCACGATCCATCCACGCATCGCTCTCCCACATCTCATCGGCATAGATGAGGTTGACCCCGGATTCGGATTCGGCGACTTCGACCTCCTCCTGGCTGATCCCGCGAATGCCGACTCCAACGACATCGGCCACCTCGAGGACCCGGCGCATGGCCGATGCATGAGATGCCGGCGTGCCCTCGTAACTGCCCCTCAGGTCCGCATGTGCGTCCAACTGGAGAACGTTCAACCGAACACCCTGCCGGGCCGCCACGGCTCGGATCGCCGGGGCTGAGATGGAATGCTCCCCCCCCAGCATGACCGGAAACCGGCCCGAAGCGACGTCGAAGATCTCCCCATAGGCCCTTTCCAACTCCTCCATGGCCGGCTCGGCCCCGGCCCGGGTCAACTCCAGCGCGGGCAGCGTGTGAATCCCTACCGTAGAGGGATCGGTTCCAAGCTCGTGGTCCCAGAGTTCGATATATCGGGAGGCTTCGAGGATGGCTCCGGGGCCGCCTTGGGTTCCGCCCCCCCAACTGGTGGTGGACTCATACGGAACCGGCAGAATCAGACTCCTTGCCGATGCGAAAGCCGAAGCCTCCTCGTCCAGCCCCAAAAAGGTGTGGGGAAGCTCCCAGGGAAGGGACAAACCCCGTATGGGGCCTGGGTCCCGTCTGCCTCCTGGGGGCACGGGCGCCTTGGGGGCCACCGGAAGGTTGTCATCTTCCCGACCCCCTCCCCTACCTGGGGCGCCTGGTGATCTACGATTTGGCATCGATGGTCCAGGTTGAGTGTTCCGGGTCACATCGTCTCGATGGGGCAGGTCAGCCCATCATCGGGAATCTCGACGCCGGCCTCCTGACAGGGCCGGCAGAGTCCATACACCTCGAGCTTATGCCGGGTCGGCCTGAAGCCGTGCTTCTGGGTGATGCGGGCCTTCACCTCCTGCACTTCCCAGCTCTGAAACTCGATGACCCTTCCGCATTCCAGACAGATCAGGTGCTCGTGAACCGGCTCCTGAGAGAGACGGTTTTCATATCGTTTGAAGCCCTCCCCGAAATCATGCTCCACCACCAGCCGGCTTCGAACGAGGAGATCCAGCGTCCGGTAGATGGTGGCTTTCCCGATCCGGTTCCCTGAACTCCGCAGGCGCCCTTCGATTTCCTCGACGGACAGATGTTCGGCCGAGGAGAAAACTACAAGAGCGATGGCCTCCCGCTGATTTGTGACCGGAAGGTGCTGCTCTTTGAGATAACGCCGGAAGAGCCTCTGAGACGGAGTGTTTTCAACCATGATCTACCTTCAGTGAGCCGCCGGGTCGGCTCGCCGATGCTCGCCGATCCTCCCATCCATACTCAACGAGGAGATCCCAGTATTTCTCGGCATCCCCCCCGATCTCCGTTACCCTGGGCACGCCGAGTTGAAGATCGCTTCTGCGAACGACTCCGTCCATCACATGGGGCAATCGATCTGGGGGCGCCGACCCCTCCGACATGAACTCTGGCTGAAAGAGCACGCCCTTCCCCGTCATTTCCGCGGCATATCGGCCGGTGACCAGGGTTCTTTGGGACGGGTCCTCGGTAAGGCAGCTCACGGCCACCAGCCCCCACTCCTTTCGACCCCTGACGAGGGGAGGAAAGATCCAGACCCGGTCCATGGCGTCGGCGCTCACCCGCTTCTCCAACAACGCCAGCAGACGACCCAAGGCTTCGGGAACCGGGGACTCCGGAAACGGCCCTCCTACGACGTGTCTACTCACTGGCATCCCCCTTCCTTCCTCGGATCTGGTTCCGAACCGCCTCCAAAACCTCGAGCCGCACCTCGGCCAGGGGCCGTTCCACGAGGGCCCCGGAGGCTCGTACGTGCCCTCCACCACCGAACTCCCTCGCCAGGGCATTCACGTCGGTGTCACCGTTGGAGCGAAAAGACACCTTGGTGGCCCCACGAGCGGTCTCCCGAAACAACAACCCTACCTCTACCCCTTTAATGGCTCTCGGGTAATCCACGAGGCCTTCTATGTCATCAGCGGTCGCCCCCAGCTCCTCGAACGATTCGGGAGGAACGGTGATCCAGGCCAGGTCACCCTCAGGATCCATCTCCAGTTCCCCCAAAGCAGCTTGGAGGAGGCGGAGCCTTCTTAACGACACATTCCCATAGACCAAGCGATAGAGTTCCTCCGGATCCGCCCCGCGGTCCAGGAGAAATGCCGCAATGCGGTGGGTATCCGGGGAGGTATTGCTGAACCGGAACGAACCGGTATCGGACAATAGGGCCACATACAGGCCCTGAATCGCCTCCGGCGGCCAGGGGCCTTCTGCCGCCATCAGGATGTCGAAAACCAACTCTCCGGTGGCACAGGCCTCCGGGGCCCTGAAAGAAACCCCTGGGATGGGATCGGGGCCTGGGGGGTGGTGGTCGATGACGACCGTCGGCAGCTTCTGGACGAGGCCCATCACCGATCCGATCCGGGGCCATTCTCCCGTATCCAGGATCACCGCAAGGTCCGCCCTATCCGCGATATTCCTGGCGTCCGAGCTCCCCGGGTCCAATGTCCATCCCTTCTCCGGGAGGAGGAAGCCGAGGGAATCGGGGTAGGGGGTCGGGTTGATGATCCAGACCTCTTTTCCCTGGGACCGGAGCCATGCGGCCAGAGCAACCTCGCTCCCAGCCCCATCCCCGTCCGCGTTGATGTGGGTGGTGAGGAGAATGCATTGGGCTCCGTTGAGGGTCTTGAGAACCTCCGTTACGGGGCCCCGCCTGGACTGGGGAGTTCGATAACTCATAGGGCTTTTCTGACTTTGGCCCAGGTTGAGGCCAGGTGGATCCAAACGGGTGCGGTACGGCCCTTCACCTGACCCACGGCAAGAGCCTCCAGAAGAGCGTCGGGCCGGTTCGGGTGAACGGGGAGCTCCACCCAAGCCCCTCCGACTTCCCTCAGGGTATGGGAATCCGAGCCTGCCCCTCTGAGCTTTCCGTGAGACCGTGCCAGCTCCTCGGCCGGGTCGTTCCAGCGCTGCGGGTGCAGCCGCGCATTGAACACTTCGACCACGTCCACGAAGGGGGCCAAAGCCTCGGCATGGCGGCCACCCCCTCCCTTCCCCGGCGCGTAGGGATGAGGAAGATAAACGATGCCACCGTCATCCCGGATGAGGTGGCAGGCATCCCGGGCCCCGGTCCCTTTCGGAATCTCTCTTTGCACGTACAACCCGATCAGGTCGATGCCCTCACGGGTCTTCACTTCCTCCCCTGGGATGACCTGATCCGGGTATTTCTCGTACATGTCCAGGGCGACTCCCAACCGGTTGTGGTCGGTGATGGCGATGCGATGAATTCCCCGGTCCTTTGCCCTGCGAAGGAGGGCTTCAGGGTCCGACAGGCAGTCCCAAGAATCCCAGCTGTGGTTGTGGAGGTCCACCCGGATGGTGGCCTGTGGATCTGTATTCACTCGTTCCCGCTCCACCGAGCCCGGGCCCGAAGAAGGTCGAGGAGGGCGAGGCATCGGATTTCCAGATCTTCACGAGACCCTCCATTCTCCAGAACGTAGTCCGCCAGATGCAGTTTTTCCTCCGTCGGGATCTGGGCCGCCATCACACGGGACGCCTCCTCTTCCTCCAACCCCCGGTCCGCCATGAGGCGCCGAAGCCGTTCCCCATGTGGGGCCACCACCAAAACCACGGCGTCGTATTCCTTCTCCAGTCCCACCTCGTAAAGGAGGGGGATCTCCGCCACCACCAGTGCCGTCATCCTCGCTTCATGGAGGGCAACCCAGCGGTCACGAAGGGATTTGATGAGGGGGTGAAGAATTCCCTCAAGGCGGGCCCGGTCCCCGGGGTCCCGAAAAACCCTGGTCCGGAGGGCGGTCCGGTCGAGGGATCCATCCTTTTGCACAACTGCCCCACCAAACGCTTCCACGACCCGGGCGAGTCCGTCCGAGCCGGGCGCCACTACCTCCCTGGCCAGGTCGTCGGCTCGGATCACCGGGACTCCCGCATCGGACCAGATCCCGGCCACCGTGGACTTCCCAGAACCCACATTTCCTGTAAGGGCAACCTTCAACATGAATCGACTCTTCGACCCTTGGATCGGAATTCAACCAACAGGGGGTTCCTCAATCCCTTCCCCTTCCCCCACATTACGACTCTGAGGGATCCGGCTAGTTTTGTCTGAAGGAAGCTGATGCATGGGGAAGGTTTCGCCAAGGCGAAGGGGAAGGAATGCCTGAGCAGACGATCCGGTTCAAACGGAAGACTTTCATCGCCTGGCTTCTCTTCGTGGCTGTTGTCCTCGCCCTGTACCTGACCTACCAGGACCGGATCGACGTGGAATGGATGCGGGGGGTTGTCCACGACAATCGGTTCCTCATCGTCCCCTTTTATCTCCTGCTCCTCTCCGCTCTGGGCCTGGCCTTTATCCCCTCGACCCCCTTCGCGATCGCCGGAGTCTTCCTGTTCGATCCGACCGCGGCTTACTTTCTGAACCTTCTGGGCATCCTTACGTCATCCACCATCGTCTACCACTTTGCCGGTTTCCTCGGCCTGAGCACCGTTTTCGAAGCCAAGTACCCGGAACGGACCGAGAAGGTGAGGGCGGCCCTCGACCACAAGGAGCTTCCCATC
>JBDRDQ010000507.1:0-2019 GCA_043820695.1 Gemmatimonadota bacterium
CTGCCCTTCACTTCGGAAAGGAACCCGTATCTCCCCTCCCGGGCTTCTTCCTCGGAGGCCGGCGGAGGGTCGGCCTCGGTCGTGTGGAGAGGCACGTTCCAAGCCCGACACAACCCAGTGACCCAGAGGCGGTCCTCCCCACTGTTGGGCCTCATGCGGTGGTCGAAATGAGCGGCGGCGATCTGGAATGGGGGGAGGCTCCGGGTAAACCGGAGGAGGTGGAGGAGGACCAGGGAATCGACACCTCCGGAGAGGCCTACCACCAGTCTGTCGCCAGGAGCCAGGGTGCCGTCTCGGGAAAGCTGCCGGGCGAAGCGGGGCCCCAGATCGAGTCCCGGCCCATCGGCTCCTGGCCTATCGGCTCCCGTCCCCGAACCCGGGGATGTGCCCCCGGCGCTCACTCCGCGGCTCTCAGTGCAGGAGGCCGGGGCCGACCTACCCGTTCCATGAGAATCGGAGCCAGGAGGTCGGGGCGATCGGTCTGGATCCCGTCCACCCCCATTTCCAACAGGCGCACCATGTCCTGAGGGTCATTCACGGTCCACACATGAATGGGGAGATTCCGCGCATGAGCCTCGCGAAGGAAGCGCCTGCTCAGGACCCGGATCCCATGATGGGTTTCCGGAATCTGCAAGGCATCACAGTTGGGAGTGTGGAAGCGGCCCAGGGGAGTGTGGATGAGGAAAAAGAAGGTGATCAGGTCCTGGCGCGAAGCTCCCCAGGGACCCGGATATCCCGTCACCGCCCGTCGGTTCCGCTCCCACTCCGCCGCCACGAGGACCCGATCCTGGGCTTCGTGTCGGAGGATGATCTCCACGAGAGCTGGGGCGGACCGCACGTCCTTGGCCTCCACATTCAAGCGAACCCCGGGCAAAGCCTCCAGAACTTCCTCGAAGGTAGGGATGGTCACGCCGGCGCCACGGAAGGAGTGGTTTCCCTCCGGGTCCCGAAAGTGGTGCCCGGCGTCCAGTTCCCGGATCCGGCCCAGCGTGAGGTCCTCCACCGGCCCGGTTCCATCGGTGGTACGGTCGACGGTCTCATCATGAATGACCACTACCCCGCCGTCCTGGGTTGAGCGGACGTCCATCTCGAGCATGTCCGCGCCCCACTCATGGACCGCGTTTTGAAAGGCAACCAATGTGTTCTCCGGCGCCAACCCCGCCCCGCCCGGTGGGCGATGAGCAGAGGACTCCCGGCGAGATACGGATGACCAGGCCGCGGGGGGGCCCGCTCCATCAGGAATCGGCTTTTCACGGGCCGGCGATCCACGGGCCGGTGATCCACGAGCCGGTGCTACTTCGGGGCGAGGGCAGCTTCGACCTTTTCTACCTCATCGGGCCTGATATCGTGAAGGATATAGAGGACCAGATCCACCAAACGGCTGGTCATTTTCAGCTCCGCTTCCCGATGCTCCCGTTCCTCGCAATCGGTTTGGGACGTTTGCTCATCCAGCTCCACGACTCGGCCTGCCAGGAAGCCCAGAAGATCCCGAACGATCTCCGGAGAAGGACGAGGGGGCGCAAGGGAATCGGGCATGGTCACTGAAAGGACCAGGCCCCGAACGAAGGCCAGGAATCCGGGAAAGGCCATTTCCGTCAGGAACTCTTGGTCCAACCGCTCCTCGCCGGTCAGGTTTTCCCACGCCATTTCGTTCCAATAAAGGTCCTCGGCCGCCTCCCGAAGATGATTCCTATCCTCCTCCCGAAGGAGAGGTAGGGGCGGAGTCCGGGGCGGAGGAAGGGGATGCCCCAGGACTCTCTCGATCCTTTTGACCCTCACGGCAAGGAGGGTCGATTCCCGATCAGTCATGGCTCGGTCGATTCAGGAGAGGAATGGCTCTGCAGGGCCAAGATACCGGGCATGGTCCCGGCACCGAAAGGGCAGAGACAGTGGCATCTTCCAGGGATCTACACCAGTTTTTGACCTGCACCCTGTCTCACCCATTGCCCGGAAGGAGCCATGTTACCGACTCAGCCCCTGCCCGCCATTGCTCTCGGATTCTCCTTCTTCCTCCTTACC